>DTSC01000207.1 GCA_012965625.1 Flavobacteriales bacterium
ACGAAATGTCAAACCACTGCTGGAAGCTATGGAATTCATCTGTAATGACCTGGGATGGGAGGGTTGTTCCGTGCTGCTTTGATAAAGATGCCTCTCATCAAATGGGAAGTATGATGACAGATTCTTTCCGATCAATATGGAGAAGTAAAAATTATTTCCAATTTAGAAATGCAGTATTAAGTTCCAGGAAAAGCATTGACATTTGCCAGAACTGTACGGAAGGCACTAAGGTCTGGGCGTAGATTTTAAGACCTCTTATTTCTCAACCTGATACTTCTCTTTGAATTTTCGGTACAGTGCCTTTTGATGATTATCAAGGTCAATGTTCTTTCCCCTAACAAAAGCCTGCTCAATGTTATTGGTCATAACATCCAACGCATCCCCTGTAGAAACGATCAACGTAGCATCTTTACCTACCTCCAATGAACCTACAGTAGCATCAATTCCAAGGATTTTTGCAGTATTCAAGGTAATAGACTTTACCCCTTCCTCAGGAGGCAATCCGTATGCAATCGCCGTACCTGCATAAAACGGCAGGTTCCTGGTACCCATGGCTTCCATATCACCTGAATTCTCGAGACAGTACAGAACCCCTGCTTCATAAAGGATAGCAGGTAATTTATATGGAAGGTCAATATCATCATAGGAACGGCGAGGCAAGCTATGAATTCTTCTTATCATCACTGGAATATTGTGTTCCTTTAAAACACCTGTTACCTTATAAGATTCTTCTCCACCTACAATAACAATATCCTTAATTCCGGCATCTTTTATTATGCCAACTGCTTTTAATATACCATTGGCACTGTTAACATGAACATATACGTTCTTCGTGCCATCATACAATCCTCTCATAGCCTCAAACCTGAGGTTCATCTCTATAGGAGTTGAAACAGCATAGGACCTGGCATCATCAAAGAGTTTAATCAACCTTGACAATTCTTCCTGATATTTTTTATTTTTCTTAGCATCACCTGGCCCATCCCAGCCCCATCGTCTGGTATTTCTCTTAGGCCAATTTAAATGTATGCCATCATCCATCTTATAAACGGCATCCTCCCAGTTCCAGCCTTCAAGCTCAACAACAGAAGAGGTGCCTGAAATCCTTCCGCCACGAGGCGTGATCTGTGCCAGTAAAATACCATTTGACCGAACAGTAGGGGTAATTTTAGAATCAGTATTATAGGCAATAATTGATCGTACATTGGGATTCATAATACCAACCTCGGTAAAATCCTTTGTCGCTCTTACCGCCCCAATTTCCACAAGCCCCAATGTGGAGTTGGGAGCAATGAATCCAGGATAGACATGCTTGCCTTCAATGGTAATTATAGTATCAAAAGCAGCTTTATCTATCCGTATTAAAGTAGCATCAGCTACCAGGGTTAATTTCCCATCTTGAAAAGCAATGGCCGACTTTTCAATTACCTTCCCATTACCCAAATGAGCCTTGCCGTTAAGCAAGAGAATGGCACCGCCGGTTTGGTCCTTAGCAGGAGCTGGCACCTGGGCAAGGATCGTTTTAAAAACGAACAATGTCAATAATATAATTAAATAATTTTTCAATGCCTATATTTTGTTACTCAATACCACATTTAAACTCCTTGGACTTTTTAAAATCAGCCGGCTGAGAACCCTCGCCATCCTTTTTTGCCTTGATCATCTTCTGGATCAGCCTGGCTCTTTCTGTTTTGATCTCCTCACGCATCAACACATCTCTTTTTGCATCATAATAGCAAATACCATCTACATAAGTCTTAACAACCTTCGCATAAACAGATAAGGGATTGGCCGTCCACAATACAACATCAGCGTCCTTACCAACTTTTATGCTTCCTATTCGATGGTCAAGATGGAGCATCTTCGCAGGGTTCAGTGTCACGAACTTCAATGCTTCTTCTTGTGAGACACCCCCATATTTTATTGCTTTTGCTGCTTCCTGATTTAATCTTCGTGCCATTTCAGAATCATCTGAATTAAAGGCTGTAAGAACACCAACCTCATGAAGAAGAGCACCATTATACGGTATGGCATCATTGACCTCAAATTTATAGGCCCACCAATCAGAAAAAGTGGAAGCGGCTACTCCATGTGCCTTCATTTTACCTGCCACTTTATATCCTTCCAAGATATGGGTAAAGGTATTTATTTTAAAACCCATGGAATCAGCAACATGCATCAGCATATTTATTTCCGCCTGAGTATAAGAGTGGCAAGTGATAAATCGCTTTGCATTGATGATCTCCAGCAATACATCGAGCTCCAGGTCTCTGCGTGGTGCAGAGGAGCGGCCTTTCTCCTTTGCGGACAAATTATTGTAGTTTTTCCATTCTTGTTCATATTCTTTGGCTCTAATAAAGGCATTGTAAAACAGCTGCTCCACTCCCATTCTCGATTGTGGATACCGCACTTTTTTATCATCCCCCCAGTTAGATTGCTTTACATTCTCTCCTAAAGCAAATTTGATAAACCCATCTGCATCCTTTATTTTCAGCTCTTCCGGAGAAAGGCCCCAGCGAAATTTGATAATTCCTGATTGGCCCCCTATCGGATTAGCCGAACCATGCAGAATCTGTGCACTGGTAACACCACCCGCCAATTGACGATAGATGTTTATATTATCAGAATTTATAACATCACCAATGCTTACCTCTGCAGAAATTGCCTGTCCTGACTCATTGCCTCCACCACTGATGGTAGCGTGTGAATGTTCATCTACTATTCCTGCAGAAATATGCATGCCAGCAGCATCAATAGTGGTACCACCAGCAGGAGCTTTTAAATCCTTCCCAAGTGCCTGGATCTTGCCACCACTTATAATTAGATCGGTTGCTTTGAGAACCCCCTCTTCCTCATTAGTCCAAATGGTGGCATTTTTAATCAGCACCGCCTCAGCCTTTGGTTTTTCTTTCCACCCATAAGCCATATTTGGATAGGTAACAACTCCTATTATTGGCAATGCCTCTTTCTTTTTTTCTTTTTTTTCAGGTTTAAACGCCGCTACTTTCTTCACATTCCAATCAATCCAATTACCATTGGGAATCTGTCCTCTTCCTTTCCAGTCTTCCTCAGCG
>DTSC01000208.1:0-2608 GCA_012965625.1 Flavobacteriales bacterium
CAGGGCTGGACAATGCATCAACAGCAAATCCTGTAGCAACACCCCTTCTTACAACGACTTATTTGGTAGCGGTGAATACTGGCTGCGGCAACATCTTGGATTCTGTTACAATTAAAGTTAATTCATTGCCTCTCGTAGATGCAGGAAATGACACCACTATCTTTTTGGGAAGCAGCATTGTTTTAATGGGAACCGGAGGGACAAGTTATCAATGGAATCCTCAAGCGGGATTAAGCTGTAGCAATTGTGCAAATCCTACTGCAAGCCCTAGTAGCAGCACAACATATTATTTGATGGTTACTGACGCAAATGGATGCCAAAGCACCGATGAAGTTACTATTGCCATTGAGCCTGTTGCCAGTATAATCTTTGTGCCTAATATTTTCTCACCTAATGGTGATGGGCTTAATGAGGTTCTAGATGTTCAGGGAAGTGGTTATGAGTCCGTATATTTTGCAGTTTATGACCGTTGGGGCGAGAAAGTATTTGAAACTACCAGTATTGATACTGACTGGGATGGAACATTTCGAGGCAAGCACCTAAACTCAGCTACTTTTGTATATTTGTTAGAGGTCGTCTATATTGATGGGGAAGCATATACTGAAAAAGGAAATGTTGCATTGGTTAGATGATTTGAATAGCGAAATAAAATAAAACTCGGCACGCTTCTTTATTATTGATTTTTTGCTTGAACCAAATTGTTTTGCTAAACCAAAATGTATAATTAAACAAATTTTCATTTTATTTAAACCCCCTGATAATGTATTTTTGGTCATGAGCTTGTAGCCTGATTATTTAAATGAGTTCAAGACCACACTCACAAATAAGTTTTATGAGATTATTACTTGTTAAAATGGAAAAACTGCGAATATCTATTCTTCTTTCATTTTGTATTAGTTTGTTGTCCTTGTCCCTTTCTGCGTCTGACACCTGCAATATAAGAATCAATGAAGTCGCCTTGCAGCCAGATGGCGGTGGGCCTGCACAAGAAACCCGAGAGTGGATTGAACTTTATAATCCATCGTGTACAGATTCGGTTGATCTTACCGGCTGGTATATTAGAACGGATGTAATGAATGATATAAATTCATCTATGGGATATTTTGGGGATGACATGATCGTTACCTGGGCAACAAGAAACCCTGGGACTTCTCCTTATGATTTAAACCCTGGATTTCTTGATACAAATAATATTGTAATACCCCCAAAGGGCTTTGCGGTTATCATAGATCCTACATGGAATGACACATTGGATTTCATGATTGATATTCCCGATAGTGCCATTATTCTTACTGTTGCAACATATCTGAATTTAGGATCTGATGGAAATAATTCTTCTCCAAAGCCAAACACATTACCAAATCCAGGCCCGGGGAATGGACTTCTTTATAATGACGAAGATTATGTTTTGTTATATGATGGTGACCCAAGTTTGTCTGGGTCCAAGCAGATAGACTCTATCGGGTGGTTTGACAATAGTCCAAATATGCCAGGTTTTTCTATACAAAGAGATAATGACTGTATTACAAGATGGCATTATTTGGCGATTGATAGTATTGGTGGTCATGCCTTAGACATAGATAGTAGTTTGGCAGCACCTTTTACCATTGGAGCCCAAAATCATCCTATAAATGCACCATTTTCATCCATATTCAATAGTCAGGATAGTGCCTGTGTTGGTGATACGCTGGATTTCGGTTTTGAAGGTTCATTTCTCTGCTGTTCTTCCAGCTACCTTTGGGGTTTTGACGATCCGGGAAGCGGAAGCTCAAACATAGACACTGTTCAAAACACTTCCCATGTTTTTAATTCAAGTGGCACATATGCTGTCTCCTTAACTCTTTCGGATGGTTGTACGAATGTCGTTATTAATAAATCAGTCGCTATTATAGCTCCTGTGGTTGAGTTGGGGAATGACACCTCCTTATGCTCTCCCGGAAGTCTTACCCTTGATGCCGGCAACTCGGGAGCATCTTACTTATGGTCAACGGGAGAAACGACACAAACCATAAATGTTACAAGCTCAGACACATTCTATGTGACTGTTAATTTCTCATTTGGCTGCCAGGCAAGTGACACCATAGAAGTTACGGTTATTAATATTGCTGCTGATGCGGGTAACGATACGACAATTTGTCTAGGTGATAGCCATATAATAGGCGGCTCACCTACCGGCCCTTCTGGTGCCACTTTTAGCTGGAATAATGTTACAAGTTTAGATAACTCAAATATTGCAAATCCGTTGGCAACGCCAAATGAAACTACAAGCTACACAGTATCAGTAACCAATGGAAATTGTTCTACAGAGGATTCCATCACTATTACTGTATTAGATTACAATGCTGATGCCGGATTGGATACGGCGATGTGTCAGGGAAACAGTGTTTTAATTGGCGGTTCACCAACCGGTCCTACAGGTGCCTCTTTTACTTGGAGCCCTGCCATTGGACTGGATAATGCTTTAACAGCAAATCCGGTTGCAACACCTCTTATTACAACAACTTATATTGTAACAGTAAATACTAATACTATCTGTGGTTCTTTCTTTGATTCAGTATCCGTATCAGTCAACCCGCTACCTGTTGTGACTGCAGGTAATGATATTACC
>DTSC01000208.1:2640-10976 GCA_012965625.1 Flavobacteriales bacterium
AATGTGGAGCCCTTCAACAGGATTGTCTTGTACGTCTTGCCAGAATCCAGTGGCTAGTCCGGATCTTACCACTACTTATTTTCTTACAGTTATAGATGCGAATGGCTGTACCTCAACAGACACCAGTGTTGTTTTTGTTGAGCCACTCGTCAATGTAGTTTTTGTTCCCAATGTTTTTTCACCTAATGGTGATGGTTTAAACGACGTCTTGGATTTACAGGGGAATCTTTTTGAATCTATATACTTTGCCATCTTTGATCGCTGGGGTGAAAAAGTTTTTGAAACTACCGATATTGACAATGATTGGGATGGAACATTCAATGGCGAAGTGCTAAATTCTGCGACTTTTGCCTATTATCTTGAACTTGTATATCTAGATGGGGAAGAATATACTGAGAACGGAAAAATAGCTTTAATTCGATAGATAGATTAAATTGAAATAGATCATAATATGAAGAAAATCATTTTAGCAGCTGCATACATAGTACTTTCCGGTATTATCAATTTAGGAAATGCCCAGGACATTCATCTCTCCCAATTTTATCAAACCCCTTTATTGGTCAATCCGGCTTTAACTGGTATGTTTAATGGAGATCATCGCGTTTTTATAAATTATAAAGATCAGTGGGGAAGTATAGGAGAGCCTTATAAAACGTCATTATTGTCCTATGACTTAATGGTGGGCAAGAAAAAACGCAAAACCAGCTATTTGGGTCTTGGCCTTTCTGTTTTTAATGATAAGGCAGGAGAGTTTGAAATGGGAATAACGCAAGTCAATCTGTCAGTATCAGGGATAGTAATTATCAATGGGAATCAGGTTTTGTCGGCTGGCATGCAGGGAGGTTTTGCCCAACGAAGTATTAACACGGAAAACTTGAGATGGGGCAATCAATTTAACGGAAAAAATTATAATCCGGCAATAAATTCCGGCGAATCCTTTGAGCCATCTTCCTATGGTGATATTTCTGCAGGTCTCAGCTGGAGCTACGGAGTAAAAAAAACAAACATGTCTTCTAATGATCAGTTTAAAGTAAATGCCGGTATTGCCCTGTTGCATATCAATAAGCCTAAGCAATCATTTTATGCCGATGGTAATGAAACGCTCTATTCCAAGCTTGTTGTGCATGGAGGGTCTTACATTGGGATAAAGCGGACAAGCATGGCCTTGGTTCCCGGTGCCCTGATTTTGCTACAGGGGCCAACCAGAGAAGTAAATGTAGGTGCAATGTTAAGATATACGTTGAAAGAAGAATCAAAATATACAGGTTTGCTAAAAGAAACGGCTGTTTATTTTGGAGGCTATTATCGCGTTGGAGATGCTTTTATCCCATCTTTTATGTTTGAAATGGCCAATTTTACACTGGGATTATCGTATGATGTTAACATCTCATCCTTAAAAACGGCAAGTAATGGACAAGGAGGCTTAGAATTGTCTTTTCGCTATATGTCTCCTAATCCATTCAGGTCAGGAAAAGGGACAAAATATACGCCGATGCTGTAATTTCTGGCCGGTTATGGCGGGGTTTTAGTCACGCTAGTGGGTATAGATTCACTTCCTGCTCAAACAGGCCATGGTTAAGGTATTGCATTTGATTTTCTTAAGCCTTCTTTAATTATTTTGGATAATGGTTGTTGCCTGAGCTTGCTTTCTATCCACCACATAAAATGATGGTATTCATCAAAATTTTCTGAGTACTCTGACTCTTTCGCACGCAATAACTTCTCTCTTAATTCCAATAGGCCTTTTGTTTCAGATTTCTTGTCATCAAATTTTAATAATGAAGCTTTTCTAAAAAAAGACAAAATATTTTTCTCATACTTAAATAACAAGCCTTTGTTTTTAATAAATCTCCGAGCGTGCAAAACAGCATTTTCAAGCACAAAAATATTGTCAAGTTCATAATGTATTAGCAAGTTCAAAATCCGTGCAAAACACTGTAAATCGACTCTTATGGCAAAATAATTATTGTTCAGCAATTGATTGATATATTGTAAAGCCTTTCTAGATTCACCATTTCCAAAATGAGCATAGGCAGAATAATAGAAGAAAGCTAATTCTGAGGAAAGGCCTATTTTGTTGGATGAGTTTGACATCTGTTTTTCAGTTTTCCTGGCAACTCTCACCGCTTTTTTAAATTCTCCTCTGCTAATATAAAACCCCAATTCATGAACAGTACTGTTAGCGAAAACTCGTTGTTCAATTTCTTTAGATCCTACAATTGAATTCCATGACCGACTAAACTTTTTCAACTTGTTCATTATGTCATGAAACGCTCTTTCGTGTACATCAAAACTGTTTATTAACCCTGTTGACAAATTTACCTGTACGGTTAACATATTCCCCAGCACATTAATGTATTGGTGTGGTGCATCATGTAACAGGTCAGGCCTTGACTCAAGAAGTTCTTCCCGTCTTGCTACATACTTTTTAACATTTTCCCATTGCCCAGAACAGTAGTAAAAAATACCCCAGCAAAAATTGAAAAGCACTTTAGCATAAAATGACAGGGCCATGTTTTCATCTTTAAAAATATCAAGTCTCATTATTTTGTCCCAAGGTTCAAGTTGTTTCGGATCTCTGATTTTATTGTTTGATTTGCACAATGTGTAAATCTTGTTAAACCATAATTCATACTGGTACAAGTTGAGTTTTTTCTCTAAAACAACCCTCCGTTCTTCAAACAGTTCACGTAAAATAGTGCCTTGGTCTTCAAACCCAATATCTTTTGGAATTAATTTAATCTCCCATTCCAGTAGTTCAATTATCCGGGTAAGTTTTTCATATTTGTAGGCCAATAGCTTTGCGGTATTCAATTTTTCATCGCATTCTGCATACATTGCCTTTGAGTACAAAATTTCAACATCACGCAACGTGTTCTTTAATTGTCCGTCAATTGTTAGATCTGCATGAAAAGCCCTTAGTGATTTTAAGATCTGGTGATATAAGTAATTCTTTACCCTGTGTAATTGGTTTGGCAAATTCTTTGCCCCTAAGCCTTTTTGAATTGCTGACTTATCATAAGATTCCATTGCTTCCATTACATCAAATAGTTGCACATAATTATTCGTATCGCCTTTTATATGTAGGTTAACAAACTTCCTAAAATAAGCCTTCTCTACCAGGGAAATAGACTTAATCAGCGCAAATAGTGGATCATCATTTGTATTTGAAGAACGCATCCTATATTTTCAACATTAATTTATACATAGCATTACTTAGTTTGTAGACAGGCCTTGGCTAGTTCGGTCATTGTTTTTCCGCCAATTTTACCTTCTACCCACCACAAAAAATGATCAAATTCATCAAAATTTGCTGCATATTTTTCCTTTTTTGAAAGCATTAGCTTTTCTTTAACTTTAATAAATGTTTTTTTGATTGCATTGGCATCTACTTTCTTTTTTATAAGGGCCTTGAATAGCTCAATAATGGTCTTTTCAATCCTATACAACCTGTCCTTTTTTATAATAAATTTTTCGGTATCAACAAGAGCAGTTTTCATGTCTTTTATATTTCCTATGTCAAACAGAAGCATCAAGTTCAAGATCATTGCATAACATTGCATATCTATTCTTGTCTCGCTATAATTTGATTTTAATAATTGATTAATAGATTGATGAGCAAGAAAGTGTTTCCCAGATGCAAAATGAGCGTACGATGAATAATACAAAAATGAAAGTTCTGAGCATTTACCTAGTTTTATGTTGCGCTTTATCATTTCTTTTTCCCAGTGTTCACTTAAATTAGATGCAATAATGAAGTCTCCCGTATTTATGTGGAACCCAATTTCATGAATTGAGATATTTGCAAATATTCGAGTCTCTAACTCCGTAGTGTTGGCGTCGATTTTCTTTATTATGTTAAGTGTATTGAAAAATATTTTTTTGTTTTCCTTATAATTTGTGGTTCCAATTATGCTTAGGCTTGCTCTGAGGGATGCGATATTGCTCAATACTGTAATGTATTGATGCGGAGAATCCTTTATTATATCAGGCATTTTTTCCAATGCTTCAAATCTGTTTTGGACTATTGAGAATACTTTGTGCATATTACCCTTTACAAAATAATCCATAGAGTTGATGAAATGATGGTATATTTCAGCAGTAGGAGTGAGCGGTTTTCCACCCTTTAAAAAAATAGAAGTGTCTGTAAGTTTTTTCCACCTTTTGTAATCTGATTCACTCCTAAAGATGTTGTACCTTTTTATCATGGAATATTTTATGGTAAAGCAATGTTCAAACTGGTACCTGTTTAGTTTCTTTTCCAATACCTCTCCAAGTTCATCAAATATTTTCCGCATGAACTTTTCTTGATGCTCTATACCTATATCTTTAGAAACGAGTTTCCTTTCCCATTCCAATAATTCAATTACACGATCCAATCGTTCATAATGGGATGCTTTTTTTTTAGCCTTTTCCAATAATTTTTTACATTGTACATAATGTCCTTTGTTGTACAGTAACTCCATGTCCCTTAAAGAATCCTTTAATTCAGCACCAATTGAAATGGTTGAATGATAAGATCTCAAAATACCCATAAGCTGGTAATTAAGATAGAAACCCGTCAGATTGATCTTGGCAACTAAATTTTCCTCAATAAATACAGCCTTTATTTTCTGTTGATCGAAAACATTCATACCCTCCAAAGCATTAAATAACATAACGGATTCCTTATCATCCTTAGAAGTATTTGCTGAAGTGAACTTTTTAAAATAGATCCTCTCTGACATAGACAGAGATTTCACCAAATTAAACAGGGGCGCAAAATTAAACTTGGCTGGCTTCTTCATTACTATTTTCTTGGTGCAATTAAACTGGCGTGCAAAACCGAAATGTACAAATTTACACATTTTAATTTTATTTCGAGACTACCTTGGATGTAATTTTGGACAGGAGCATAATGTTATATTATTCATATCAACTTAAGCTCACGAGTAAATAAACAATTATTAATAACCTTAAAATTTAGTAATTATGAAAACTTTATACATTTTAAATCAAAACTTAAGAAAAAGAAAGAGCATGTTTTTTAGCTTGCTATTTATCATTGCTTTTTTTGGATTTAGCAACCTAGGTAAATCGCAAAACACCCAATATCATGGAGAACCGATTGATAGAGATGAGAAAAAGGTCAATTGTAATTGCTGGTTTAACCTTCGCACTCCTTTCATAGCCGATAATATTTCCAAATTAGCAGAGAACCACCCCACAGTATTTAATATAACCCAAGATTGTGATGACAACTGCAGTGATGGGGATAAATGCGAGTTTACTATTGCTGGGCGTCGTGGCACTTTTACTGGGGATTGTATTGATAGGACACGTCGATCTAACAGGCTAAGTGATCCAAACGGCAAACCCTCCTTAGATAACAGCGCCAGCAAAACATCAACAGAAGAATTAAGACAATTCTTGAATAATAATCAAACGGACTTAACACCCTTGTTGGGTCTTGGTGTTCCGTATCCCAATCCTGCAAGTGAATACATCGCTATTCCTACATACGCTTCTGAAAAGATATTGTTCGCAGAAGTCCAAATTATGGACATGCTGGGTAGAGTCCTTATACAAAGTAATCAAAGCGGAAATGGATTAACAGAAATGGGGATTGCAGTGAATGTTACAGCGCTTCCAAATGGTGTCTATTTTTGCCGGGTGAAAGTTAACAATACTGTATCCGAGGTTACCAGAATTGCTGTTGGGAGATAATATCGTAAGACATAAAATAATACGGTTTACGATGACTAAATAATTTAAAAGTCTTTGCAGTGACCTAGAGGGGAGACACTTGTTGTTCTTCCCTCTCTTTTATTAGCCCTTTTTGCTATTCTTTTCGTGAAATATTTCGGCCATTCCTTTACCTGGATGCATCTTCTCGTGGACTTCAATTCAAAGGGTATACTAAGAGCAAAGAGGTTTCAAATATTACTAGAGAGGGTGTAACAAAAGCAGATCCACACAAAACCGAAATGTACAAATAGGCTTTTTTTAATTTTATTTCAAGGCTGCCTGTAACGTAATTTTGGCCTTGAACATAAACTTATAAAATTCACATTATCATAAAATCATTAAACAGCATTAACAAAAAAAATCAATCATGAAAAAGCTAATCATTGTATTTACAGCAGTTCTTTTGAGCCATATATTAACAGCACAGACAACAATTATTCCTGATGCTAATTTTGAGCAGGCATTGATCGATCTGGGCTATGATACTGGCACTCCTGATGGCAGTCTGCCTACAGCAAATATAAGTTCTGTTACCTCATTAAATGTTTCTGGATCTAATGGAATCCCTGGTACAATTAGTGATTTAACAGGCATTGAAGATTTTGCTTCTTTAACTTATTTAAATTGTGGTTGGAATCAACTTGCCACTTTAGATGTATCTCAAAATACGGCTTTAACTTATTTAAAT
This sequence comes from Flavobacteriales bacterium, assembly GCA_012965625.1. Taxonomy (GTDB): domain Bacteria; phylum Bacteroidota; class Bacteroidia; order NORP154; family NORP154; genus UWMA-0041. The sequence continues at coordinate 9,056 of DTSC01000208.1, forward strand.
TGTTACCTCAATCAACTTAGCAGCTTAGATATTAGTAATAATACTGCTTTAACTAAGCTGGTTTGCTATAAAAATCAAATAACAAGTTTAGATGTGTCTCAAAATTTAGCTTTAAATGAGTTGTGGTGCTGGGGCAATCAACTCACAATTTTAGATGTGTCGCAAAATGTATCTTTAACTTATTTGTATTGTACAGCGAATCCTCTAACCAGTTTAGATGTATCTCAGAATATAGCCTTAATTACTTTGAAATGTGGGGGTACTGGGCTCACTTCTTTAGATGTAAGCAATAATAGTGTCTTAACTAATTTGGTGTGTGCATATAGTACACTGATCTGCCTAAATATAAAAAACGGAAACAATATAAATATGGAAGGTTATGACAGTTATTCATATCCTCTATTTAGAGCTGAGGGTAACCCTAATTTAACTTGTATTGAAGTAGATGATGTTGCCTGGGCTACTGCAAACTGGACATCCACAAATGGAAATATTGATCCAATCGCCTCATTCAGCACAGCCTGCAACAACCCCTGCACTTTATCGACAGGTTGCCAAACAAGTTTTACAGCCTATCCAGATACTTCTGATAGCTGTACAATATATTTTTATAATTCATCAACTGGGGCATCATCTTATGTATGGGATTTTGGCGATGGAAATACCAGCCAGGTATCTTCTCCTGCTCACTCTTATGGCAGTAACGGAACATATTTAGTTATGCTAAGTGGGTATGATAGTTTGGGTAACGTTTGTGATACAACAAGCCAGTGGGTGACAGTGAATTGCCCCGGAGGAGTTTCCTGTAGCGTTAGTCTCACCTATAATATAATAAGTGGGTGCTATATACATTTCTATGCTACTGGCGCAGTTACTTATAGCTGGGATTTAGGAGATGGAAATATGGGACAGGGCCCATTGGTGCCTCATGCATATAGCAGCAGTGGCACCTATTTAGTTAAACTTACTGGTTATGATGGTCAGGGCATTGCTTGTGACACAACAAGCCAGTGGGTAACGGTGAATTGCGGAGGTTGTCAGGCTAGTTTTACAGCATATCCTGGTGGCAATTATCCTTGTGGGGCATATTTTAGCAATACTTCAACAGGGGCATCATCTTATTTGTGGAATTTTGGGGATGGAAATACTTCAACTCAGGCAACAACTGGCTATACATATTCTGGTCCAGGCACCTATTATATTAGCCTCTATGCTTACGACAGTAACGGTAATCTTTGTGACTCAACTGGTCAATGGGTAGTGGTGACTTGTCCTGGTGGCAGTCCATGTCAAACCTCTTTCACCTATTCTATAGATTCTTCGTGTACTGTATCTTTCAATGCTACAGGCACGGGTGCGACCACTTACAGCTGGTATTTTGGAGACGGAAACACGGGCCAGGGGAGCAGTATTGTTCACACCTATGCAAATAGCGGAACTTACTTTGTTTTCATAGCTGGGTATGACAGCTTGGGCAATCAGTGTGACACAAACCAAACTTCGGCTCAGTGGATAACGGTCAATTGCCCTGGAGGGAGTCCATGTAATCTTGCTCCGGTAACTCCAGCCATGTTTATTGGAAACCCATCATGCTATGATTCATGCGACGGACAGATATCAGTTGTTGTAACAGGAGGCACACCACCATACACCTATAGCTGGAGCAATGGTGCAAGCACTTCTAATGTAGACAGCCTTTGTGCAGGCATGTATGCAGTTACTGTCACAGATGCGAATGGTTGTGACTCTACAAGAACAATCCCCATTTCCAATCCTGCACAGCTAATTGTATCGACAAATGGAATTGATGAATCCTATTGTAGTGCCAATGATGGCTCCATCACGGTTTCAGTTTCAGGAGGAACTCCGTCATATCTTTACAGCATTGACTGTGTAAACTTTAATTCCTCCAACACCTTTC
>DTSC01000209.1 GCA_012965625.1 Flavobacteriales bacterium
GCAGAACAAACCATACAATCCTGGTATTTTCACCTCCCTCCCCCAAAGTAAAATACCTCGCAGTTTTTTGTATGTTGATTTCATGTTGTTGGATCATGCAAGTACTTAAAAACAACCTTAATTAGAACCAGCAATCTATCATCCTGGCAATAACCCTATTTGCATTTGGATAGCATTGATTCTGCCTTCTTGCTGCCAAAAGAAGCAGCTTTTACAAAATATTCACAGGATCTTTTTATTTGATATTCATCCTTGCTTTGCTGACCTAAAGAATAATAAATAAAGCCAGCATTGTAGTTAGCAGCAGGATTTTCGGACTCGTGCCTAAGAATAAATTCATAGTCGCTTAGTGATCGCGTCATTTCATTTTTAGCCAGATATATTGTGGCACGGATCATATATAAGTTCAAGTTGAGATCTTCAGCCTCTAGAGCTTTATTTATTGCCGAAAGAGCTAGCTCAAATTCACCATTTTGCAAATAGGATTGAGCCTCCTTTTCAAGTTCTTTAGCATTCTGGCCTTGTGCTGTAATTGCAAGGCATATTGATGCAATAAGCAAGAAATGTTGTAGTTTTTTCATTTAATCTAGAAAATTTTAATTTAATTTGTTCTTTTGTCACCTAAAATTAAACAATATTATTGTTAGAACAACATTTTTTATTTCGGATATCTAAACAAACAATAGACAAGTATGAATTTCACTAAAGATTTTGAAGCAATTCTAGTAGATTTTTTCAAAAAGTATGATGGGAAAAACCTGAAGACGGTACCTGAAATCATGAAACGTTTCAGGCAAAATAAGGTAGATGTTATGTTGCATTTATGCAACAAGTATAATGTCGACATCAATACTATTGATGGTGTTGATATGTCAGGAGCTCCTGCACCAAAACCAACACCTTCTTCAGTGGAAGATGTAAGTAGTGAGCATGCCGCTACCACAGATGCAGATGTCAAAACAGGTGGTGGTGAAACAGGTGCGGAAACGGATGGTGGTGAAGCAGACGCTGCACCTGAGCCTAAGAAAAAATCAAAATTGCCCATGATCATTGGAATTGTGGTGGTTCTTTGTTTGGGAGCTGGCGGATTTTTTATGAAGGATACAATTATGGGAATGTTTGGTGGAGATAATACGGAAGAAATAGAAGCAGCAGCAAAAGCCAAAGAAGATTCTGTTAAGGCTGCTACAGATGCTGAAGCAGCAGCAAAAGCGGAAGAAGAAGCAAAAGCAGAGGCTGAAGCAGCAGCAAAAGCAGAGGCTGAGGCCTTGGATTCTTTAAGTAATGACAGCACATCGGTGGATAGCCTTCAGGCAGAAGAGGGTGCTGAAGATGATGGTGGCGAGGAATAATCTAAATCTTTTAAATTGAATAACCAATCGATCTAAATTAGCAAATAGCTAGCTTGATTATTCGTATTATTAATTATCAATTCATAAAAATCAAATAGGATGAAAAAAATAATTCTTTCCAGTATTACTTTACTGGCATTAGCTTTTATTTCCTTTAAGGTGCCTGTAATTCATGGCGATGGCTCTTATACTATTGACCCCAGCATAAGTACAGTGGAATGGGTTGGCAAAAAATTTACAGAAGATCATGTGGGTACGATAGGTTTTAAAAATGGCAATATCGTAATGTCTGGACATGGAATTGCTTCTGGAAAATTTGAAATAGACATGACCACCATCAATTGCACGGACCTAAGTGGAGAAAGCAAGGAAGACTTGGAAGGACATCTTCGATCAGATGATTTTTTCTCTACCGAGAAATTTCCTACAGTTTTATTTGTAATTAACAGCTCGGTTCCCTTGCAAGGTGATCCAAATGGCAACAACTTAACCATTAAAGGAGACCTTACCATTAAAGGAATAACCAATGAGGTTCAATTTCCAGCCTTGGTCAAAATTGCAGATCAAGCGATTACAGCGAAAGCAACTATTACCTTTGATCGTACCAAATGGGATATCAAATACAAGTCAAAAACAATCTTTGCTGACCTTGGTGATAAATTTATTTATGATGATGTTGATCTAAAAGTAATGTTGGTAGGGAACCTTGCCAAATAATAACTTTTCACAAGAAGGTCTATCCCTTACAACCCTCCACAAAATTGCGGAGGGTTTTTTTGTTAATTTTACATCCCAATTACCTCATCAACCATGGCCAAAAGATATATCATTGCAATAGACCAGGGAACGACCAGCTCCAGGGCAGTCCTGATAAATTCCGAAGGAAAGATTAGTGGCATCTCGCAAAAGGAGTTTACCCAACACTTTCCAAAACCAGGATGGGTAGAGCATGATCCCATGGAGATATGGGAATCGCAGTGGGAGGTATTTGAAAGTGTTATTCGTGAAAATAGCATTGATCCTAAGGAGATCGCTGCGATAGGAATTACCAATCAACGAGAAACGACCGTAGTGTGGGATAAGAATACCGGTGAGCCAATTTATAATGCCATCGTCTGGCAAGACCGCAGGACTGCATCCATTTGTGAGAGATTAAAAAAGGAAGGTCGTGAAGAATATATTAAAGAGAATACAGGCCTGGTGGTTGATGCCTATTTCTCTGGGACAAAAATAAATTGGATCCTGGATAACGTAGAGGGTGCAAGAGAAAAAGCTCAGAATGCTGAACTATTATTTGGCACCATTGACACCTGGCTCATATGGAAATTAACCAATGGCTCAGTACATGCAACAGATTATTCCAATGCATCCAGAACTTTAGTTTATAACATCAGAAGCCTCAATTGGGATAAAAACCTGTTAGACGCTCTTAACATTCCCGCTTCCCTCCTGCCTGAAGTACGCGATTCTTCCGGAGATTTTGGGTCCCTGGATTATAAAGGAGTACAAATTCCAATCCTTGGAGTTGCTGGTGACCAGCAAGCTGCCCTTTTTGGCCAGGCATGCTTTGAAGTAGGAATGGCTAAAAACACTTATGGTACCGGTTGTTTCATGTTGATGAATACGGGGGACAAACTCTTTCAAAGTAAAACCGGCCTGCTAACCACCCTTGCCTGGGGTTTGAATGGGAAGGTTACTTATGCTTTGGAGGG
>DTSC01000210.1:0-1530 GCA_012965625.1 Flavobacteriales bacterium
TATCCGTATCCACCCGGCCAACTTGTCCTCCCTGACCCTTGGTTTTGATCGGAACCAACCTGTAAGCAAGGCCTTCCAGCTGAAAGTATTCCTCCAACTGCAAATAAGAATCACTTCCAACTGTAATGGCAAAATAAACAGGCCTATTCCATTTATTAGTAGCTAGCATATCCAATTGCATCAAGCTGTTTTTAAGAACATAGTTTCCTTTTTTCTCCCACTCCAAGGCCGGAACTATTCTATCCGCAAGCGCTGGTTTAACCGTGCCGTTCTCAACAACCGTTGCCGAATCCACTGCAAGGCTGAATCGTTTTGTTGGCAAATAATTTAGGCTTTTTCCACTTTGTGTCTGCAGCTTTGCCTGCTGGTCATCACTCTTCACAAAGTCAATAATCTCTTTTAAGTCAGTATAACCTGGGATTTTCCTGTCATAAAAAGGAACATAATCCCTGGTACCCTGCCTGTATTGCTCTTTAACCATGGAGAATGGAACAGGATCAGAATCATATGCTTTCCTGCTCATCTGGTCTATATACCAATCTGTATTAGAGAGGCTAAGATTCATCACCCTGACATCGGTTCTGATGCCTTCAACTTCCTGGGCATACCAAAGGGGGAATGTGTCGTTATCCCCATTGGTAAACAAGATGGCATTAGGGGCACAGGAGTTCAGGTAATTGGACGCAAAATCTCTTGCAGTATATAAGCCGGAACGGTCATGATCGTTCCATTCCTCCTTAGCCATAATAGTAGGTACGATAAAGCAAGCCGCTATTGCTAAGGCACCAGCAGCCTTACCAGGAACATATTTCCTGATAAACTCAAATACACCGAGCACACCCAGGCCGATCCAGATGGAAAATGCATAAAAGGATGCAGCATAGGCATAATCCCGCTCACGCGGTTGATACGGGTACTGGTTCAAAAAGACAATGATCCCTAAACCTGTAAGCAAGAAAAGCATGAGCACCACAAAAAATCCTTTTTTATCCGTTTTAAAATGAAAGAAAAGACCCATTAATCCCAAAAGGAGCGGCAAACAATACAAACGATTATAAGCTTTGTTGTTAGTCATGCTAGCAGGTATTTTATCCTGGGGTCCAAGCCGCATCTCATCGATAAAGCTAATGCCACTCAACCAGTTCCCATCTATCAGGTTTCCATGACCCTGAATATCATTCTGCTTGCCTGCAAAATTCCACATAAAATAGCGGACATACATCCACCCTATCTGATAAGAAACGAAAAACTTCAGGTTTTCGCCAAAGGAGGGTTTGGTCTTTTTACCCTCACGAAATCCTGACCAGCGCTTATAAGCTCGAACATGGTTTTTCTTAGGGCTATACATCCGGGGGAAAACCGAACAGAATTTAGGGTCATAATTAGGGACAGATCCCTTTTTATCATCTGTAACTATGTATTTTCCTGTTTTCTTGTCGGGATAATAAACCGGACTGCCATCATGATACGGATCTGACCTGTCCAAAGGGGCATTGAAATACTGTCCGTAACCCAGTGGCCTGTCACCAT
>DTSC01000210.1:1540-3063 GCA_012965625.1 Flavobacteriales bacterium
AGACATAAAAGCAAATACATTCTCCGGATTATTCTCATCCATAGGCGTATTTGCAGTGGAGCGTACAACGATTTGTCCGTAAGATGAGTAGCCTACCAAGATTACCAAAAAACAAAGGATTATGGTATTCCATTGCGGCTTGTTCTTTTCCCTGGTCCACTTAAGTCCATATACAATACCTGCGATTACCAGCAATGCAAAGAAAAGAATTCCAGATCCAAATGGAAGGCCCAGCCCATTGACAAAACCAAGATCAAACCATGCCCCTATTTTTATCAGGTATTGAACAATCCCAAACTGTATCCCAAACAAGATAACAAGTGAAACCAGGGCAGTTAATATGATCCCCTTTTTTGAAACCTCATACTTCTTGAAATAATAAACAAAGGCCAGTGCAGGAATAGTAAGCAAGTTCAGCAGGTGAACCCCTATTGATAAACCCATTAAATAAGCGATCAGGACGATCCAGCGGTCCGGGTGTTGGTCATCAGGAATGCTCTCCCACTTTAAAATTGCCCAGAATACAAAAGCAGTAAAAAAGGAGGACATGGCATAAACCTCGCCTTCAACCGCCGAGAACCAGAAGGTATCTGAAAAAGTATAAGCCAATGCACCGATAAAACCAGCACCAAGAATAGCAATGGAATATTCTTCCAGCGATTTACCAGAACTTTTAATAGCCAATCTACCCAAGGCTGTAATCGACCAAAAGAGAAATAAAATGGTAAAGGCCGAGCACATGGCTGACATGCCATTTATCATCATCGCTGCCTTATCCGGAGGTGTGAACATGGAAACAATTCGACCAAGCATCTGAAAGAAGGGTCCACCGGGAGGGTGCCCTACTTCAAGCTTATATGCTGTTGCTATATATTCACCACAATCCCAAAAGCTAACTGTCGGTTCAATGGTAGAAAGATAAACGAAAGATGCGATTGCAAGGACAACCCATCCTAAGATATTGTTCAGTTTTTTATGATCCATAATTTTATTTCGCTACAAAGTGCCAAATTTAGAAAATATTCTATTGAAATGACTTTTAGAACAGAGCATAAATCAATTATTCTCGTTTAATTGTTAAATCAGTTTTTATTTGCAAGTTAATTTTTATACTCTTGCCATTCAAAACCTGATATAGCTTTGCCAGCATGTTAGGGCAAATAGAGTTATGTCTAAATTGAGTAATGATTGAGGAAAACGTGTAGACTTCCTTTTGGGTTTACTTCGGAAGGAATTCAAGAATTCATATGGTAAATTGGAATTGAACCACAATTGTGAATCCAAAAGCATAAATGCCGCGACCAACTTATAGATATTGACCTGCAAAAAATTACCTATTGTCTGATTCAACTATTGATTATACCGCTGATGAAGCGAGTTGAATTTTATGGTTATTTCCTCTGAAAGCTCTGTTTCATTATAGCGTTTTACTATTTGTGCCAACCGCTGAAATACTGACATCGCCCGCTGTGTTTCATTTTTGATAGATTTTGCCCTTTCCCCTTTCAAAGACAAATAATAAT
>DTSC01000211.1 GCA_012965625.1 Flavobacteriales bacterium
TTTGGGAGACATGAGGGGGTTTTTAGAAAAAGAAGAGGAGATTTTAAAGGAGTTCATAGAGGGTAAAATCCAGTTTTTAGAAATATTCAGTCGGATAGAAGCAACACTTTGTTAATTGATGGTTGTTAGTTTTTTTATGCGCACATTTATTGCCGAGATAGTAACATCAGGAATTTCAGACATCCTTGTTGGCTTAGGCATAAAACCATCGATAGAACCTGTTTCCAGGGATTCCAACAGTTGGCAGTTTTGTGCTAAGCCAACATTTCCAGAGGTTAATAAAAAAGGAACATCTTTTAGTTCGGGGTTTCTCCTTAACTCATTGGCGAAGCTAAATCCAGTTTTTTCGGGCATGTCATAGTCCGAAACAATTAGGGCTATTTTACTCCTTAAGCTTTCTTTTATGGAAATTGCCTTTAAGGCATGAACCGCAGAAGGATAAGCTAAAACATTTTTATTAAACAGCAAAGATAAAACCTCGGTCATTAACTTGGCAATACAAGGCTCATCATCACAATAAATAATGGTATCACGACTATGCCCGTCTCCATATAGTGAAGTTAAAGCCTCGTCAATTTTATGAGGGAGTTCGGTCACTACTTTTCTATGGGGAGTATTCATGCTATTGAGCTAAAAATTTATCAGCAGAAAACTTGCCTCAATACTGCAATTATGTCAATATAAAAATGCTAAAAAAACAAAAATCATGAATTATGCAATTATATTAGCAGCCGGTGAAAGTCAAAGATGTGAAGGCGTTAAAGACAAACTTCTTGTAGAAGTAGCTGGGCAGCCAATAATATATTACAGCTTAATGGCCTTTAATGATCATCCAGATATTGATGATGTGATTTTAGTAGTAAACAAAAAAAACGAAGAAAAATTTACCAAGCTTATAAAAGAATATAAATTCAAAAAAGTTAGTAAAATTGTTTTAGGTGGATCAAGTAGGCAAGAATCTTTAGGGCAAGGCTTAAATGTTATCGAGAAAAAAGCAAAACCTAAAGATGTTATTATCGTTCATAATGGAGCCAATCCGCTGCCATCAATAAATGAAATCACAGAGTGTATTAATATTAGTGCTGAAAATGGAGCTTGTATTGTCGGGCACTTTATAAACTCTACTATCAAGGAAATCTCTAAAGAGAAAATTTTAAAGACACATAACAGAGAAAATCTTTTTGCAGCAGAAACACCGCAAGCAGCACAATATAGTATTTTAAAAAAAGCTTTAAAAAATGCTATCAAAGAAAAATTAGTAACAACTGACGAAGCAATGCTGCTTGAAGCAATAGATCAAGATATTTCATATATTCAGGCAGACGAACATAACATCAAAATAACAAAAAGCTCAGACATCAAAAACTTAAAGGCAATATTGGGGGAGCTACCAAAAGATATAAAAGTTGGGATTGGTCAGGACAGCCATATGTTTAAAAAAGAAGAGATGGGACTTTTCCTGGGAGGGCTAGAGCTGAAAGACGAAAAAAAATTAAAGGCAAATTCTGATGGTGACGTGATATTACATGCAATATTTAACGCAATTTCACAGGCAATTGGCGAAAACTCAATAGGTTTTTATGCTGATGAAATGTGTGAGCAGGGAATAAAAGACAGCAAGGAATATTTAAAGATGCTTCTTTCCAAAACAAAAAAGAAAAAACTTAAAATAAATTCACTAGGAATAATGCTTGAGTGCAAAACTCCAAAAATAGACCCACTTGTACCAAAATTGAAAAAATCTTTATCAGAAATATTAAACTTAAAAGCATCTAGAATTGGAATTACAGCAACCAGCGGAGAATACATGACTTTATTTGGCGCAGGGCTTGGAATTCAATGTTTTGCAATAGTTTCGTTAAAAAAAGAATAAACTTGACTACCCAAGCTAAACCAAACAATAATCTGAGCTGAGTCAAGCATTCCCAGAACAACAAAAAAACATGGAAGTTTTCGCAAGCGCAAAGGTTAATCTTTGTCTAGACATACTGGACCGAGATAGCAATGGCTACCACAAAATACAGACTGTTTATTATGAAACAAAACAACTACAGAACAAGTTAGACATTTTAAGCAGCAAAGAAAACCCAGACATGTCAACACTTTCAAGCCCCTGCAAATCAGCTATACAAATATTAAAAAGCAAATTCAAAATAGATAAAAATCCAGAAATAATTATTAATAGAAATATCCCTTTTAGTTCAGGCCTTGGAGGAGAGTCGTCAAATGCTGCTGCAATACTAAAGGCCTTAAATAAACTTTGGTCACTTAACTTAAAAAATGATGAGCTACGAAAAATTGCTGCAGAAATAGGAATGGATGTGCCATTTTTTATTGAAGGAGGTCTTGCTCTTGGTACAAGCTTTGGTGAAGAAATAACGCAGTTAGAAAATTTAGATTTAGAAATAGAAATAAATCCAAAATCTCTAGATTCAAAAAATAAAACAGCAAATGCTTATGAAAGTTTAGATTTAGAAAAATGCGGTCTTAACACGAAAAAAACAAAACATCTTTTAGAGGGGATAAAAACTAAAAATTTAATGCTTATAAAAGAAAATCTCCATAATGATTTTGAAACAATTACGACAGTTCAAAAAGGCGAGCATTTATCTGGTTCGGGGCCATCAACTTTTAAGCTAGAAGTCTGATCTACCTTTAAGTGCACGGCTTAGTGTTACTTCATCTGCATATTCGACATCACCACCAACCGGTAGTCCAAGAGCAATTCTAGTGACAGAAACATTGTATTCTTTAAGGTGTTTTTGAATATAGAGTGCAGTTGCCTCACCTTCTAAGCTAGGATTTGTGGCTAATATAATTTCTTTGATTTCAGGGTTATTCTCGATTCTTTTAAATAATGCCGAAAATTTTAATTGGTCTGGACCAATACCATCAATAGGAGACAAAGCTCCATGTAAAACATGGTAAAGACCTTTGAATTCTGAAGTTTTTTCTATGGCAACTACATCCAATATATTTTCAACAACACAAATTGTAGACTTGTCTCTTTCCAAGCTTGTACAAACAGCACAAGGATTATTTTCTGCAATATTCCAGC
>DTSC01000212.1 GCA_012965625.1 Flavobacteriales bacterium
CTTCTTAACATAAACTATTGGAATCTTTATTTTTTGTCCTTCAGACACGTCGTTGTAATCATCTACACCTGGATTTATAGAAACAATCATATACTCATTTATCAATCGTTCTTCTGCAATATCCAGTATCGTTTGTCCTTTTTTAACGGTATAATTAAGGTAGTTAAATTGATCATATTCAATTACCACTTTATAACAGGCTCTGCCACTAACCTGAACTACATCCTTGCAGGAAAAGTACTTTCCAAAATCAGCTCCAGCAGTATCCAGCGCAAATTCAATAATTCCCTTCAGGTAATTAAACCCTGTTTTATGCAAGGTATGATGTTGGTCATTCCTCATTAACGAACCATAAGGGTCGAGGTTTAAATTTATATAGGGAAAAGACGCCGGATTTACCAGCGCATCACCTCCATTCTTTCCAGAAACCCAAAGAACCTCTGCTCCTTCATTTGGCACATGGCTATAAATATAAACTTTAAACGGCTTTAAAGAGAGTTTCACATCCTGTTTGCCAGCAACCATTTCTCCCTTTATTCTTTCATTCTGCAGCAAGGTATAACGCAGGGTTTCAATTCCTTCTATGGACAATATCATCTTTTCAACAATCTGCTTACATGGTGGAATGCCCTGGCCTATTACTGCAGTAGAGGTAGCCATAAGGCATAATAAGAAAACTCCTATTAAATACTTTTTATTCATCTTAAAAATAAATATCTGCTTTGATGGCAAAATGATCTGAAATATCTTCATTTTTTTCCCTCCAACGGTGTTTATAAATGATTATTTCTCTTATAACCTTTTTTAATTCTACCTTTCTTTGATTGATTAATATATAATCAATCAATCTCCCAGGAGAAGACTTGTCTTTCATAAGGTCATTTGACATTCCATCAGCAGTAAATTGATGAGGACCATCTAGGTCTCCATTTTCAGCATCTAAAATATCCAGCATATTCTGATAATCTATTGTTTTAGCCATTGCGGTATTTAGATCCCCTGCAATAATTAGGGGCACAGTCTCATCAGCGTTTGGCTCAATTAATTCCTTTGCAATCTGTGTAAACTGTGCATTCCTTACCTTTTGATATTCCTCGCCTTCCCTTGACTGTACATGAGTGCCGATAATTTGAAACTTCTGGCCTCCTTTTTCAACTTCAACAAAAAGTGCGCCCTTTTTTGCCCTGCAATCTGCTGAACCTCGGCTGCATTCTAAAAATCCAATATTTTGAACATTCTTTATTTCCAGTTTACTGACCAGCCAGATCCCACTCCCAAACTGAGGAAATGATCCTTTTATAGGTCCATATTGGAATGGGTATTGAGACGATATTCCTTTCCATATTTTTTTTGAGGCCCTTTTATGAAAAGCTTCCTGGAACACAATGATATCGTACATTGAGCCCTGTAAGACGTTTGCTATCGCCTCAGCCCTTTTAACCTGATGCTTGTAAAAAACCAACGAAGGTAAAAGATGAAGGTTCCAGGAGAGTACAGACAAAGTGCTCTCACCGATATTTTTTGGTTCTTCCTGTGTAAATGCAGAATTGGTAAAAATAAGAAGTGGCATTGCTTGCACGAACAAACAAAGAGACCTAAACCACATGATTAATAGACGTAAGGATGATGATTAATAAGAATTAACTATTTATTCCTATTCTTTATCTATATCGCGCTCAACTTCCTCCATATATAGAAGCTGAACTGCTTCATCCAAAGTTGGCGTAATAGACAAAACTGTATCAAGCTGCGAAATAGCAATTAGTTTACTTACCGAATCCTGAAGCCCACTAAGGATAAAACTACCCTCCGCACTTGTGCATAGCCTTTTTCCGATCAACACAGCACTCAAACCAGAAGAATCACAATATTTGCAAAGGGATAGGTCAATAATTATATTCTTTTCTCCTTCGCTATTAATTAAAACCAGCTCAGACTTTAAATCTGGAGACACTCCACTATCAAGCTTATTAACAGTAACGGAAATGACCGTGTATTTATCCTCTTTTTTTACTAAAAAGTTTGACATTAGATTAAATTATTATTTCTCCTATACAGTTTTAAATTTCTAAGTATAACAAATGTACGTAAATATAGTATTTTCATTATGATTCACCCCTTTTAATTTTCCCTGCAAGAAGATATAAAATAGCCATCCTAACGGCAACGCCATTTTCAACCTGATCCAAAATAATTGATTGCTTTGAATCTGCAACATCGCTAGTAATTTCAACACCCCTGTTAATGGGGCCAGGATGCATAATTGTAATTTCTTTATTAAGACCATTCAACAGCTCTTTATTTACCCCATACAGCATGGCATACTCTCTCAAAGAAGGGAAATAGGCAATTTCCTGTCTCTCAAGTTGAATTCTAAGCATGTTTGCTACATCACACCATTCCAAGGCCTTTTTAAGATTACTTTCAACCTTTACACCCAAAGAGGCAATATATTTAGGAATAAGGGTAGTAGGGCCGCAGACCATTACTTCTGCTCCCAACTTCTGAAGGCAGAAGATATTTGAGAGTGCAACCCTTGAATGCAGAATATCCCCTATTATGACCACTTTCTTGTTTTTAACGTCGCCTAAAGCTTCCCTTATAGAATACGTGTCGAGCAAAGCTTGAGTAGGATGCTCATGTGCGCCATCTCCAGCGTTAATGATGCTAACATCAATATGCTTTGAAAGAAACAAGCAAGAACCTGGATTTGGATGACGCATTACGATCATGTCCACTTTCATAGCAAGAATATTATTTACTGTATCTACAAGCGTTTCTCCCTTTTTCAATGATGATGATGAAGCTGAAAAGTTTACAACATCTGCGCCTAAACGCTTTTCTGCAAGCTCAAAGGATATTCTGGTTCTAGTAGAATTTTCAAAGAAAAGGTTAGCAACAGTAATATCTCTTAGAGATGGGACTTTTTTTATTGGGCGATTTAGAATTTCTTTAAACTTATCAGCAGTAGAAAAAATCAGATTGATGTCATCTTCATTGATATATTTAATCCCCAAAAGATGATCAACGCTTAGATGTTGTTTTATTGCAGATCTT
>DTSC01000213.1 GCA_012965625.1 Flavobacteriales bacterium
CAGGAACAATAGGCATATTCGGCCTAATCCTTTTCTTGTGGCGATTATCCATTACAAATGCGCGATTAAAGCTAGCTGCCCGAACACTTGAAGCGAGCAACAAAACCATCAGCATGCAAAAGAATCAAGCGGAGAGAAGCCTGGCAAAGCTACATGAATCCATAAAGAATCCAGAGCCAGCGATCATTACCCTCAATAGTTCAGGACTGAGATTAGACACAAGCAAGATATACTATTTAGAAAGCCAGAATCGCTACGTACTGATAACTTACCACGAAGAGAAAATAGAATCTATTTATGAAAGAACCTCTTTAAAAGATTTTCTGCTAAACTTACCTGCAGGATTTGTACAGATCCATCGTTCTTATTGTATTAACATCAACCACATTAAGTCTCGCGTATCAAAATATAAGCTTATCATGCAAGACAATCAGCTACTGCCAATCTCTGCTTCCTTTGTAGATGAATTTGATAAAGTGATTTCCTAAGGTTGTTGATTAGAGGAAGAATTTTAAACCCGGCTCCCTGCCTACCCTATTTCACAACAATAAATCGCCTATCTACTCCAAATATTTGCATCTTAAGATAATTTAATATTGATTTGTTTCAGATAGAACTGGGCATGTCCTAATAAAAACTGCCCATGGCAAGATTTTATTTAATGTTATGGGAATATATGGAGATAAAGCCAGAACATTTTCACAGATATTATAATATCGGTTTATCTGGAGAATAAATAATAATTCTTATATTTGGATTTTTTAAAGCAGGTCTTGTCTACCAGATAACAAAAAGAAACTCATTGAGAGCAACTTGCATTTATACGGTCTTTATAGTAATCCTTTTGGCAATTACACCAAATTACATGGGTTATGCACAAGAGTCATCTTCTAATGCTCCTCTGGACATCACTAACAAGCATTTGGATAAGCTCAATGGCTTGCAGGATTTTTATAGGTCTGAGCTAAAGAAAGGCACCCTGACAGATGAGATGGTTGAAGAGTACAGAGATGTTCTTAAAGAGGTTGAAGCTGAGATTGATGAAATAAAGGAAAAAAGACTTGAAAATGCAAGGAAAGTTCGCAATACAGACCCTGCTGAGCTGGAGCAGGAAAAGCTCAACAATCAGTTTAGAGAGCTTGACCTTTCAATTGCAGCTGAAAGCCCCCCAATGGTCAACGCATATGAGTTGCAATCATTATTTTTTAATGCTGGGGTTTCATTCTTAAGTCTTGAAACTTATTCGGCACCCTTTACAATATCTGGGGAAAAAGCATTCAACAGAAATTTTAGTGTAGGCGGTTATTTTGGTCATTTTATAGAAAAGGTACGAGATAAAACCGATTACCTGGACAGCAACCAATATTTTGCATCTAACAAATCCAATTATAAGCATACCTATTATAACTTTGGCATTAAAGGTTCCTATCACTATTTTAATCCATCATTTATCCTTTCTCCAAGGCTATTTGATTTATACGCATCAGTGATATTAGGCTATTCCATCACTACAGCTCCACATCCTTTTTTGAACAATGAAGAGTATCTGCCATATGATGTAGAAGGAGATTACCAGGAGCCCGGCCAGGGGAATAATGCCTTTTTAGAACCAGAGAAAAACGCCTTTGTTGGGTTGAGATATATGTATGATAACAATTTGGGCTTTTACATAGAGGGAGGCTATAGCAATACTGCTTTTGCATCCATTGGCGCAACCTTTAGGATTTTGGATAAAAGGACTGGAGCAAGCCCAATCAACCCAGAGGAAGAAAAGATCTTTTTCAATGTACAGCTTTTCACGTCGGAAAAGCCAAAAAAGCCTGACTCAAAGTCATTCAAAGGCTTAGAGGGGGCTAAGGAGCTTAAATACAAAAAGGAATATATCTACTATGTGAGTCCTGAAGAAAACACTTTCGAAGGAGCTGCCGTATTGCAGAATGATCTAAAGAAGTTTAAAAGATCTGAAGTAATTGCCATCAAAAATGGCAAAGTAATAAAGCTAGAGAAAGCGCTGAAAGAAATGGGTACGAATAGCGAGCCAAGTAAAATAACAAAGTTCTTCTACAACCTATTTATGAAGTCAGATGTTGAAATTGAGCAAGAAGAGAATGAAACAGAAATTGATGAATAAGTGAATTCATTGAGAAAAATATTAATCGCCTGTTTACTGGCAATAACGAGTACGCTCCTGGGAATTACGCAGGCTGCTGGACAAAATGTTGCCCAGATTGGGTTAAGCAGCTCTACTGCCTGTGCTGATCTGCCTATCATTGTTTTTAGCAGTGCCGGCTCTGTAGGATCAAACTTTTGCTGGGATTTTGGTGATGCCTCTACCGGATCTACACTGCCAAATCCAACCTATAGCTATAATGTTGGGGGACCTGGCACCTATACTGTTACTTTAACTATATGTGATGATGCAGGCTGTAACCCTTCTGGTACTGTAAACTGCAATACCACAGATACGGTCATCACGATTTTTGCCTTGCCAGTTGCTTCTTTTAACCAGACCGCTACTTCAGGTTGCACTCCCTTTGAGGTCTGCTTCACAGACAATTCAACCCCAGGAGATACAGGCATAGCCAATTGGAACTGGACCTTTGGTGATGGAGGATTTGACAATAGCGGAACTCCAACTCCTTGTTATACATATCCCCCAACATCCAATTCAAGTCCATATACTGTTTCATTGGAAGTGGTGGACTCCAATGGTTGTTCAGATACCATTGTTATGAGCAACCTTATTACCAACTGGGCTGTACCTAATGCGGACTTTACCGTATCACCTAATTTAGGTGGTAACCCCATAGTAGTATCCTGTTACCCTGGAGAGCTGGTAACTTTTACGGATGCCTCAACTTTAGGAGATGGGGCCATATTATCATGGGACTGGGATTTTGGTGATGGAAATACAGGAACGGGGAATCCGGCAACAAATACCTATAACGCGGCCGGAACCTATATTGTTGATCTGCTTATTACAGATGCTAATGGTTGCGTGGATTCTATTACCAAGACCATAAGAGTAGATGAATTTCAAGCTGGATTTACAGCTATAACCTTAGAGGGCTGTGGTTCCTTAATCGCCACCTTTATGGATACAACGACTACATCTCAAGGAACATCCACATGGGCTTGGGACTTTTCCTATGATGGGGTGACCTTCAATACTGAATCTAGTTCAGGGCCTAATGTAGGATATTATTATTCATCGCCTGGGACTTATACGGTAGCTATGGTATCTGTATTAACCAACGGAAGTGGTGATACCCTCTGTTCGGATACGGCCTTCAATACTGCATTTATATCTGTCTATGATTTACCAAATGTAGGGTTTACCGTTGATACCACAGTGGCGTGTGATCATCCTTTTACCGTTACCTTTACTGACACCACTGCCGGTGCCGCTATTTGGGAATGGGACGTTGATAATAAACCGTGGTTTCCTCCATGGGATCCCGACACAAACGTGCAATCCTTTCCCTGGACATACACTGACACAGGATGCTATAATGTAACATTGGTAGTAGAAGACACCAATGGCTGTAGTGATACGCTGAGAATAGATGACCTTATTTGTATTACGAAGCCGATCGCTGAATTTATTGCTGATACCATTATGGACATCTCCGACTTGCAGCAACCTTTAATTGCAGAAGGATGTATTCCACTGAAAGTGCATTTCTTTGACCTTAGTATTTATGATACCACCTTGATCAATGACAGCATTGTTTCGTGGTATTGGAACTTTGGAGACACCAATGCTCTTGGTGATTATTATACTATATTAGGTGGTGACAGTGCAATCCCTGACAGCACCAACGACTGTTTGACCTATTGTACCTATAGGAACCCCACCCATATTTATGTGGATACGGGAAGTTTTACCGTAACCCTGGCCATTACCACCTCATTGGGGTGCAGTGATACCATTACAATGTCTCAGACTGCCATGTGCCTTGTCGATAATGGACCATGTACTGTTGATGCAGGAATGGTTCCATTTGTGGACTTTACAGTGAGTGATACGGTTGGCTGTCATCCTTTTAGCACAGAGTTTGCAGACCTTTCTTCCAGCTTTGCTAATGAATGGGCCTGGGATTTTGGTGATGACGGTACAGACATCCTACAAAACCCACCATATACCTACCAGTCAGATATTGGCTTTTTTGATGTATCGCTTATTGCAAAATTTAATGGCTGTGAATCTGAGATGCTGGTTAAAGACAGCCTGATCGAGGTATTGGCTCCTAAGCCTGTATTCTCTTTCAAGCCGTTTAAAGACAGCCTCTGGACTGATGATGAGCATTTTTGTTACGAAGACTCCTTATTGTCTGGTGGATGGAGAGTGCAAATAAGAGATACCTCTAAGGGTCCTCCAGATGTATGGGTATGGGACCTGGGGGATACCAATATAACAAAAGCTATTGATACCACCTTTTATGTTTATTATGATACCCTCTTTGTAGACGCAGATACGGCAATCTTCCCGCCTGACACTTTTTTCTTTAAGGCAGGTGATACTATTACATGTGATACTACCTTTGAGGCATATTATCCTGCTGACATGCTAACCTTTGATGCTGATACAGTTCCACCTGTACCAACTGAAGATACTATACACATTACAGGAGATCTAACGCATTGGTTCGGAATGGAAATGGACACAGACATTTATAATACGGGGCAAACAATTATCATCTATGAATATTGCATTATCCCCGAATTAGACACAATAGTTGACTCAACATTTACCATTGTAATGTCTGAACAGCATGATACAACCCAGGCAGATACAACCTTATTTGGTTGTAATAATGAGATCATTACGCCTTTCAATGTGGAAACATTACCATCGTATGATATTGTAACACCATATGGCTTGGATACGCTCTATTATATTCCTCATGATAATGTGATCATAGATACAATAAGAACCATCTACTTTCCTGATACGATTTGTTTTACCCGCAGGGATACCATTACGGATACCACCTCCATACCAAATACGATTATAATTGGGGGCACGGACACCTTTAATATTGCCTGGTCACAAATATTGATTGATACAACAACCTATATAATCCCTGCAGACACTAATTTCTACGGAATCGACACGGTGCCACCAGACACAACAATGCCTGACACCACTTTTGTTCCTGCAGACACAATTATGTCTGGAATGTGTGACACCCTTTATATTCCTGAGGACACCATTATAGACCCACCTGACACTGTTATTACTGATAGTTTGTGGAAAGCCCACCCCTTTGAACACACTTATTTTACTCCGGGAACCAAAACCATATGGCTGTACACCTGGAAACAATGCCCAACTTGTCCAGATTCCCTGTGTGTTGACTCAACTTCCAGAGATATATTTATTTCCAAAATAGATGCAGACTTCACAATTAATGCAATAACTGGAGGAGATACTATGAAATGTGAGCAACCCAACGCAAGCTTCTTCTTTGAAGATATAACCACCACCATATATGATTCTTTCCAAAGAATCTGGGATTTTGGGGATGGATTTATCCTGGTCTCACCTACCTTTCCATTACTCGATATAGCAATTACGGGCGTAATGCATCCATCAGTTTGCCAACCCGGAGGTTCAACTACTGGTTCTTATAAGCAGGTAAACCACGTCTATTGTGACCCTGGAACCTATACTGTTAAGATGACCATTATTGACATGTATGGCTGCATAGACTCTGTAACACACCAGGTAATTGTAAATCCTGTTCCCGCACCACAAATAGTTCCAGATACTGCATCAGGGTGTGTTGGTGATCTTATTTTAGGTGATTTGGAGGTTACCTTCACGGATACGGTAAGCCATCCTTATCAGATTGATTACTGGGTTTGGAATTATGGCGATGGAGCACCAAATGACACCACCTATATACCGGTTACTCAACCCCATACCTATGCAACTTGTAATACCTTCCTAGCCACGCTCACTGCTGTAAGCAAAATGGGATGCAAGAACCAAATC
Source organism: Flavobacteriales bacterium (assembly GCA_012965625.1). GTDB lineage: Bacteria > Bacteroidota > Bacteroidia > NORP154 > NORP154 > UWMA-0041. The sequence continues at coordinate 6,002 of DTSC01000213.1, forward strand.
CCAGTTGTAACATTGATTCAAACAACCTGCCCAACAGCGGGCTTTGTACCTACTTCACAATCCATTTGCTCTGGCGATCCTTTGACATTTATAACTACTTCCAGCCCATTACCATTAACCCATACCTGGGATTGGTGTGACAGTACTGCTATGGATGTAACAACGGCAAATTCAATACAGCACACATTTAATGTAGACAGCACAAAAGACTTCAGGGTAACACTTACGGTAAATGACGCAAATGGATGCAGTGATACGACCTCATGGGTAATAACCGTTGAGCAACCATTGGCAAATTTCTATGGCTTTGCTGCTGATATTGATACCACTTGTCCAAATACCTTCCAATTTGAAGATTCTTCTTCACTAGACGTGACAAGCTGGAGCTGGACTTTTGGTGATGGCAATGTCTCTAATTTAGCCCCTCCCGTACAGAACACTTATGTATTACCGGGAAGTTATGACGTATGTTTAACCGTCACCAATGCTTCTGGCTGTACAGATGACACCTGTATGCTGGATTATATTCAGATCAGAGGCCCCATCCTCATCGATACATTTATGATTGATACCGGCACCTGCTCCCCTTATCCGGTACTTTTCAGTGCCACAGGTTACAATACAGAAATATTTACCTGGTTCTTCGGAGATGGTGGAGATACGTCCATCACTGTCAATGCAGATCCATTAAACCCAGATACAGTTACTGTATCCTTTGTATACTATTATACATCTGGTGGTTCATTCACACCAATTTTAATGTTGCAAGATCCAGCGGATAGTACAGGACAAAGATGTCCTTACCAATATATTCTACCCCCAGTAAATGTGCCGGGCCCTCAAATTGGGTTCTATGCGGATGATACAATATGCGGACCACGTTGGGTAAGTTTTATTGACACCTCATTAAATACAGGAGACATTGACTTTTATTGGTGGGATTTCGGAGATGGACACAGCATTGGGCCAGGCATAGGAAATCTCCCTGCAGGAACAGACAATGACTCGACTACCGGAACTTTTAACGAGCCCAGTCATTTCTTTGCAGATACTGGCACCTTTGATGTAACTTTTGGAGCATGGATCATCAACGAATCTATTCCAGACACTTGCTTTTATTTGGTAACGAAAGAGCAGTATGTAACTGTATTTGGAATAAATCCACCATATTTTGAAGGATGTCCGCCATTGACAGTTGCCTATGACACATCAGGTATAACAACAAGTTCTTCATTATTGCCTTATGATTTTAACACTATTGTCTGGAATTTTGGTGATGGAGACTCCGCAATTGGCCCTTCCGTGTCACACACCTATCAAAGTACGGGTGACAGCATTAATAATACCGTATATGATATTACGGTTACTTTTGGGCCTACCTGTTCTTTTGTTGCAGGCCAGGCAATTGTCTTCCCTACCCCAACTGCGAGCTTTACCATTGATCCAAAAGTTTCAGGAATTTCAACATCTGTTTTTCTAACCAATACAAGTGTAGGAGCAGATTCTATATACTTATGGGATTTTGATGATAATTCACCAATCATTACATCCTATCCAAATGACCCAAATGTGTCTCACGCATATATAGATACTGGTTTATATAACATACAGCTGGTAGCTTGCAATACTACTGGGTGCTGTGACACTACTGAGAACCCAATGCATTGTGAGATCAAAATACCGAATGTTTTCAACCCAGGTTCTGAAACAGCAGAAAATGCGGTCTTCTATATAGGTGATTTCTTCCTGGATACATTGAACCTTAATATTGTTACGCTCAGATTAGTGGTTTACAACAGATGGGGGGAGGTAGTATACAGAAATGAGAATTACCAGGATTGTAATCCTTTCGGAGCACCGGAATTATGCTGGAATGGCGAAGACATGAAAGGTAACCAATTGGGTACTGACACCTACTTCTATGTACTTACCCTTAATGACCAGGCAGCAGTTAATGGTTATGTTATGCTGCTACGACCAAAATAAATAAGCTACAGGAATTCAGTATGTAGTTAATATGACCATAGGTCAGACTCAAAATTCCTTAAACCATTTTTGATTTTTTCTGATTCTAATTGTATTGCAATTCCTGTTTTATATTCATGTATGGCCCTGTCATAGACATTGCTTTCTTTGGTTATATAGCTATGAAACATCCGTTTCCAGAAGATGTCATCATAGGTTAATCGCTGGCCATCATTTTTTCTCATAAATACAGACTGGCTTGCAAAGACATGCCTTGCCTGTGGAAAGTAAATCCAAAAAAGTCTTTCACGGCCAATCTCATTTCCATATTCATCTTTCTTAACAATTTGTGGGCAGATGCCGATAATCCTAACGCCCATGGACGAACGTTGCTTATCTATATACCATTCTTCTTTTAATTCATATCTTCTCAAATCAGCTGATGAGATCTCTTCAACAATACTATCTTCATATTCCTCCCCAGTCTCAAAATGAATAAACTTTTCTACAGATATTTTTTTAAGCTTATCCAGTGCTTCAGAAGCAGTCATTGGGTTGCTGAAATGATCATTTATTGGATCGTAAGCAGTTATGGTACCATCAGATATCCCATCCACAATAACATCAAAAAGAGACTTATAATTGGTATGCCGTTGTGATGGATAAAATAGTGGCAAGTTGAATTTTTGCCGAAGATCTATTGCTCGCCAAATTACTTTAGACCACATCACATCGGCTTCTCTCAAATATGGATATGAAATTGGTTTTCTTTCTTGATTGATATGCCTTTTATGCGCACCACCCTGATCTTCATTTAGCACATTTTGAGCATTTGCAACAATGGAGACAACAATTAAATAATGGATTAAAAAACATTTCCTTAGCATCTTTCCAATTCATTCGTTCTAAATAATAAACGAACGAAGCACATGCAATATTTCATTTAGTAATCCCTGCTATATACAAACAAGACAAAACACTCGCTAGCCATAAATATTTTACAAAAAAAAACCTCAGCAAATGCTGAGGTTTCATATAATAATATTCAGGCCATCTTTAGAAGGACCAAAGGTCATGTTCCAAAATAAACAAATCATTTTTAACTTTCCTTGATTCCAGCTGAAATGCAACTCCTCCCGCGTAATCCGCAATCTGCCTGTCATAAACATTACTTTCCTTATGGATATAGCTGCTAAACATTCGTTTCCAGAAGATATCTTCATAAGTTCTTTTTTCAGCATCATTCTGCCTATTAAACACTACTTGGTTAGCAAAAACATATCTAGCTTCAGGGTAATATACCCAGAATAACGCTTCCCTACCAATTTCATTTCCTGAATCATCCTTTTTAATTACCTGTAAGCTTATACCAATAATTCGAACATCCTGAACAGAGCGTTGTTTTTCTAAAAACCAATCCTCCTTAAGCTCGTAACGACTCATATCACTTGCTACTGTAATGTTCTCAATCCTTTGTAACTCCTGCTCCCCAGTTTCAAAGTTGTCAACCCACATGGAATCAATCCTGACAAGCTTTTCCTTCACCTCATCTTTTGTAATTGGTGATTTAAACTCATCATCGATAGGGTCATAAGCGGTAATAGTCCCTTCACTAATACCATCCATAATAACATCAAACAATGCTTTGAAATTACTTTTCGGTTCTGTCGGATAATACAATGGATGATTAACCTTCTCTCTTAGATCAATGGTTCTCCATATTCTTTTTGTCCACATCACATCTGCTTCCCTTAGCGGAGCATAAGGGATCACCTTTCTTGTTGGAGCATTTTCCGGAATATATATTCCATCCAAAACATCCTGAGCGAGAACCTTTGGTGCTGGAATTAAGAACAGCACAGCAAAGAACAAAAATCCAATTCGTTTTATCATAGTAGCCATAACTTCTCTATTTTTCGTTTATTTAACCTTAGCTATAACGCATTTGGTTCAATATTGTTACAATTTCTGATTAAAACATTTTTGAAAGCCACAAAAAACGGCATTAATTCTTCTGCAATTAGGTTAAATAACCTTCATTGTGATACCAGAAATTTTTTCAATAGGTGTTTTGGGTGATTTTGCCTTAACGTTTTCAATGATAATACGCTGGCCTTTTTTGGCTTTCTTAAGATATTGTTTCATCTTATCATTTAATCTATTATTCTTTGCAGTTATTGTTTGAAACAAACCGCCTCCGACATCCACTGCTAAATCAAATGATGTTACTTTGTACTTTAGCTCAAAGTCAAAGTTCTTCATTTTAGCTTGTATCCCTTGTCCAGCTTTTAGTTTTCCAGGTGTAATATTTCCTTCACCCTCGATTCCCATAAACGATGAAATTGGTGGTGGTGGCCTTTTCACCCTAAATTCTTTAGAACCCATGTTCTTAAACTTTCCCGGGCTTATTTCAGCATCTACCCTAATCTTACACTTTCCTGTATTTGAAACTGTTACAATATATTCTCCAGGCTTTCTGGCTTTTCTGATTGATCCTCTAACGCCACTTAAGCCAGGCTTCACCTTATCAGAAGCAAATCCAGATACAGAAACAGTAACAGGATTGTCAGGGCCAATATAAAATACATTCATCTTATCCGGCGAAACACTAATGCTTGCTTCAGAAACCTGATAAACTGATTTGAATGGATATGTTTTTGTTCCTTGGGTTGTTTTTTGAAAGACGATACCACTCCATTTATGCACCCCTATTTCACTAGCAGGAACACGCATTTTCCCTCTTCCAGATTCAATAAAAAGAGAATCAAATTCTCCAACCATGTAATAATCCGCAAGACCTACTGTATCGAAATCCCCAACTTTTACTACAGGTGTAGTTAAAGAATCTGAGGCTACCAAAAACACGTCAGCCCTAAAAGTATCACCCCTAGT
>DTSC01000214.1 GCA_012965625.1 Flavobacteriales bacterium
CAGCATTGCTTAGTTTACTTGCAGTTCGTAGCATATTGCCAGCTATTTCGAGATTTCCCCTGAAATAGTTAAAGTTGGCCTTTTTGTTGAGTTTCTGGTCGCTATATATAAAACTATACCTAATGGCTGTAATTAATTGATCTGTGAAACTATTTCTGATAAAATCATTGCTGATAAAGTTTATGGTATCCAGGATCAGTGAGTTTTTGTCTAGCTTGACTGAGCTGAGGTCTATTGGATATAGAATATGTGTTTTTGGTTTTCCTTCTTTCCATTCATATCCAAAGGACAAATTGGCTATAGTTCTGATATAATCAGTTCTCTGCTGATAGTTATAGGCGGCTGAAACAGCTGTTCTGGGGTTATATCGTTTGGGGATCATCTCCTCCTTAATTGGAAACATCAGCTTTGGAAAATTGATTTTTACTGATGTTCCAATTTCAATGGTATTAAAGACATCCAATGGTTCTATTGTTTCACTTTTTGTACCACCAAATGTATTTTGAGCTTCAAGGCCTCCGTTTATCGCAAATTCAAACAATTCAGCACCCTTTATAAGGTTTTTAGATCGGTAGATAAAATTTTCGGCAATTCCTAAGTTGCCTGAAGAGTTTGTGCCTTCTGTTTCAATAAGGAAAGACTGTCTTGGAACTGGTGATAGCTTAATCATGCAATTCAGTTTATTATCATGGTCATTTGGTAAGAATTGAATATTAGTGTATTTAAATATCTGCAGGCCGGATAAGTGTTTGTGGCTGTTTTCGAGGTCCTCAATTCTGAATAAATGGCCTTTTTTTAAGAATATCTTCCTGGTAATAGCTTTGTATTTAATGTGATGGTCTCTATCTTGTTTTTTAATTTCAATGTTCTTGCTTCTTAGAAAAAGATAGCCTGAGAACGCAATAGTGTCTTTTGCTACTTTTTCGGAGTTTTGATTGAAGTCAGTATTGATAATGATGTTATTGACTGTATATTTTTTATGCTTTGCTTTCTTAGCAGAATTTGTATCAGTTTTGCTATTAGCCCTATCAATCTGAATAGTTAGTCCTATGCTGTTATTTCCCAGTGCTGTATCAGCAATATATCTGATATGTTTTTTGTTAAAATAGAAAAACCCCTCATTTTTTAATTTTCGCACCAGTCTTTTTCGTTCATTGTCTAATAGCTCTTCATCATAATACATTCCAGATAATAAAAGAGGGCCATCCGTTTCCTGGTCTAATATTGATTTGATTCCGGAATCTCTAATATCATAATCTATCTGTTTGATGGCATATCTGTTTCCAGAGCTTATATAGTAACGGACTATGGCTTTTCCCCCTTTGTTATTTTCTTTTTTCTTATAAATAACAGAATCTTGTATTTTGACTTTAAAATATCCTTTATTGTATAAATACAAGCCCATCTGCTTTTTTGATTTCTCAGTAAGAAATGAGTCTAGGATTACGGGAGGTTCACCAACAATCTTTTTGATTTTTTCCTCAATGTTATCTTCATTGTTTTCTTTCTCTAGTTTCTTCTTTCGTCCCTTCCTATTGGTATAGTTGTAAACGGCCAGGTGAAATTGAAACAAACCAAGCATTTTTGTATTGGGCTTTTGCTGGATATAGTCAAAAATTACTTGACCTGAAACTTTATTAATTAGGTCGTTTCCCTTTTGCTCAATCTTTGTTAAGGCGTCATTTGAATTCTTGTCTTTGGTATTAATAATCTTATTCTTTATCAGAAGATACTCATTGTCTCCCAGTTTTGATGTAGGGTTACATCCAGTAACATAGGACAGCAAGACAATACCAGCAAGGAAGATTGGGCTACGGCTGAACAAAATATTGATGCAATTTTTTAGGATTCTTTTATTAATACCACAATCAATAATATACTTTTGTTATTTAAAGTATATCTGAATGGAAAATAAGGGCAAAGCTATAAATTAAATTTTCCCTTTCATAAGTTGATAAATGATTACTAAAGGGGAAATATCTTTCGTTAAATCTCTTAATTTAAAGAAGTGCAGGAATCAGGCTGGGCAGTTTATAGCTGAGGGTCTTACCTTGGTGGAGGAGCTCCTTTCTTCCAATTTGCGCATAGAAAAATTATATGCTACTGCACCCTGGATGGAAAGGCATCCGGATGTCAAGGCAAAGCTGGTATCAGATACAGAGCTAGAAAGACTCAGCCTCCTTAAAAGTCCTAACGAGGTTTTGGGTATTGTTAATAAGCCTGTTGCAAGAACACCCCTGAAGATGGAACCTGGATTAGTGCTGGCATTGGATGATATAAGGGATCCGGGTAATATGGGGGCCATCATTAGGACAGCTGATTGGTTTGGGGTCTCAAAGATATTAGCCAGCAGCACATCAGTTGATGTTTATAATCCCAAGGTAGTTCAAGCTACTATGGGATCGATTGGAAGGGTGGAGGTTGTTTATGGTGATCTGATGGAACTTCTTGGACATTGCAAAATTACTCATAAGATATACTGTGCCAGCATGAGTGGATCCAGTTTATTTAAAAGCAAATTTGACCAAGATGCAGTGATAGTTCTTGGCAATGAAGCACATGGTGTGTCAAAAAGACTTGATTCCATCATTGATCATTTTATTACCATTCCTTCTCTAGGGAAAGCAGAGTCTCTAAATGTAGCAATTGCCTGTGCTATATTTTGTGCAGATTATATAAAAGTATCTAAATAAGGATTATTCAAAAGTTAAAGAGACTTGAACGATCTTTGAATTGAGCCTGTCGATGGTTTCAGAAAATATATTGCCTTGTTCTTTAATAAGTACATCAGAGGTGCCTATGGCAAGCACAATTACTGGGGATAATTTGAAGTATTTCATGTAGAAGTCTATTCCGAAGCCCACTTCATAGGAGAAGTCATTGCTTTTCAATTTTACTAAATCGTCATCTTCTTTTTGCACATTTTTCTGTGAAGCCAGGTCAAGGCTGTAACGTAATCCACCTAGAACAAAAGCCCTTCCATTGTTGATTCTCACGGATTTATATTTCAGGTCTAGG
>DTSC01000215.1 GCA_012965625.1 Flavobacteriales bacterium
AAAAGAAAGCCACACCATTGGTGCGGCCTTTGTATTTCGTCGGGATGGGGAGATTAGAACCCAGTACATGGAAGGAGTGGGTTAGGCCCTTATCCTTGTTTTGCATAAATGCTCAAGGATACCATAAATAATTTACTCATCAGTGCTCTTTTCCTCAACTTTTAGCATATCATCGATGCTCTCTTCTTCCTTTCCCTTTTTTTCATGAATTAAGGAATACGTCATTATAATACTCGTTGCAATAATTGTAAAAAGCAGAATTCCGGATTCAAAAGCTTCAGATTGGTGCTCCAGGGGTATGGCAAAGAACAATAAAATGGTAACCAATCCCCGAGGAGCTATGTATAGCTGTGGCTTCAGGTCCTTTCTTACAAAGATCTTCAGAATGATAAACCTAACGCCATAAATAATTCCAATTACAACAGCACTCAATAGAAAAACTTTGATGCCAAAAATTGAAGTTAAGGAAAGTGTAATGCCAAAAAGAACAAAGAAAAATGTTCTTACCACAAAAGCGGATTCAATGGTTATTATCCGGAAATCTTCCAGTATGGCTTCTATGGCATCTTTTTTTAGCCATTTTTTTAAAAATCCCCTGAAGAACAGCTGGTGATTATGAAGAACCAGGCCAAAAACCAAAATAATCAGCAAGGAGGAGAGGTGAAATAGCTTTCCAATAGAATATAGCATTAACAGCACTGCTATTAAAAGAAATAGCTTAACATTCGTTTTTATATTTTGAAAAATGAGCACCAGAGCATAGCTTACCAGTATGGAAATTAGAATAGTAAGGAATACGTTGCCGGCAATATCATAAAATACAGATGCTGTGCTGTTCTCCCCTATATTGCCCAGCAGCAGATAAAAGAACATAATGCCCAGGATATCTGCAATCGTGCTTTCATAGATCATAAATTCTTTTTTCTCTTCTGGAAGGCTATCGACACTTGGAATAACAATAGCACTGCTCATTATCGACAATGGTATGGCATAAATGAGGGCTGTAGTGCGGGATAATCCTCCGAAATATGAAAAGATTGCAGCACAGCCCAAGGCAGTTAACAACAACCCAATGAGGGCGACCACTGAAGAACGCCAGATAATTCCCCATTTTTCTTTTTTGAGCTTTAGGTCAAGGGCCGCTTCCAGTACGATCATTATCAAACCAATAATGCCTAAAACTTCCAGTACTGGAAATAGCTTTTCTTTACTGAAATCAAAAAAGTAAGCCGGTATCTGTAGTAGCGCTCCCAGTACAATGAGCATTAATACACTTGGGATATTCGTCTTTTTTGAAAAGATATTAAAAAAGTAGGAAAGGATTATTATAGAAGAAATTACTATTATGAAAGAATAGGAATTCAGAATCTCCATTTCAAATTAAAATAATTGTTTAAAATTTTTGATACAGCGACCACAATATAAAAATTTAATTCAATCAATATTTAACAACCTGATAATGGTTTTTAACATCATTGCTGGAAATAGTGACATTATAAATACCCTGTTGAAAAAGATGCTCGCTTAAATTCAGAATCATATTGTTTTCCCCCAGATATGTTTGTATTGTTTTGTTAAATATCTGCTTTCCGCTAATGTCTGAAACGACAATATGTATTTCCTGCATGGTATTGGTGGAAAGGTCAATTTGTATCCTGTTATTAAATGGATTTGGGTATAAAACACAGCTTAAATCCCTTTTTGTATAAGAAAGGTTTTGGTCTCCTGTATTGGTCGTCGTGTCAATTGTATCTACTATGCACAACCATGCTGCCTCCCATCCATTTTCTGTTGTTGCTGCGTCTGAAAAGAATTTTATCGTCAGTGAATTTCCACTGGAGTAGATAGTTCCGGGGTTGCCTTGCCCTGAGTAACCGCCAATTAATGGGGCACCTGTCACAGGCCCATCATATATCCAAAGAGAGTCATATCCAGATTCAAGGTAAAAGGTGTTAAAGCTTAGTGCTATCTTGGTGCCGGTATCAGAGGCTATTGTAAAGCTATAATCTTCATTGTTATAATGATTGCCAAAGGGGCCGCCGGTGTCATAGATGGTATCGGAGCAAGAGCTGGTAGCACAATCAGTAAATTCTTCTTTGATGAGCTCCCATAGCGCTGTATAACCATCGTCATAGCCCAAAGCCCATATTCCGATACCCCCTATGTCTTTCTGTTTTACCATCTCATATCTATGCTCCAGGCTTATCTCATCATCAACCCATGCCTGCATCCAATCGCCACCCGATTGAAAAGCAAAATATGGATTAAACCCTTCCTGGTCCCAGTTTCTGGTATATGTTCCGGCATAATTGTTCTGAACATATGCATAAGTTCTTGAGCCAATAGGTGCAATTGTATTTGAAGGAACGGCATCACTTGCTGTTTGCCATTCATATCCATAATAGGGCAGTCCCAAGATTAATTTTGATGGTGTAACACCTTCATTGAGGTAGTAATTTATTGATCTTACCAGGTTGTAATTGCTCCATAATGTCCCTTTATAAAGTTCCGCAGTAGGACCTGCTTTGCTGCTTCCGCTATAGTAATAACCATAACCCATAATTATGAATTGGTCCACTACTGGATCAAGGGTGGGTATGTCAAACACATTGTTCCAATCAACAGAAAAGATGGCCATGGTTACTGTTGCTTGGGGAATTGCTGCTTTTAATTGAGTGGATAGGTCGATCATAAAGGCAGAGAGATTGTTCCTCATACTTCCATCAATTCCTTCAAAATCAATATTAACGCCATCAGCATCCCTGTAATTTATCAGCGAGATAATTGAATCAATGAAGGTTTGCTGAGCACTTGTGTTCGTGAGGAAAATGGTATTGTTGCTGCTTCCGAAGTTGGTAACACATAGCTCTACCTTACATCCGGCAGCTTTTGCAAGATTAATGGAGTTACTCGTTTTCCAATAATGTATGGAGTTATAACTTCCTGTGGAAGGTTCTAATTCATAGGAGAAATAGGAGAATGTTGAAAGAAGAGAGAAATC
>DTSC01000216.1 GCA_012965625.1 Flavobacteriales bacterium
ATTATTACCGAAAAAACACTGGTGAGAAAATGTGGAAATTATGGGGAATCAGGACTTCGTATTGGGAAGGGGTTATTATTGTTAGTGGTGGTCTTACCGCTATTATTCTTATCCTTTTAAAATTAATTTTTTAGAGATTGATTCAACCTAAAAACCTCCCCTATTCTACTGTAACCGACTTGGCCAGGTTTCTGGGCTGATCGACGTTACATCCTCGCATCAAGGCAATATGGTATGACAACAGCTGTAATGGAATTACAGAGACAAGGGGAGCAAAAGCTTCAAAGGTTTCAGGAATCTCGATACAATGATCTGCTATTGCCTTTACCTCCTTGTCACCCTTTGTAACAATGGCAATTACCTTTCCCTTTCTAGCTTTTACCTCCTGTATAGTGCTAACCACCTTTTCATAAGAGCCCTTCTTGGTAGCAATTACTACCACAGGCATTTCTTCATCAATTAGCGCAATAGGTCCATGTTTCATTTCAGCAGCGGGATACCCTTCTGCATGAATATAGGAGATCTCCTTTAACTTTAAGGCCCCCTCGAGAGCTACAGGAAAGTTATACCCCCTACCAAGGTATAAGAAGTTCGTTGCATTTTTATATTCTTCAGCAATATATTTGATCTGATCATTGGATTTTAGCGTCGTTTCTACCTTTTCAGGTATTGATTCAAGCTCATTAAGAAGTTGCTGAAACTTTGATCGTGGCAAAGTCCCTTTTTCCTGAGCAACTTGTAAAGCCATCAAAGCTAAAATTGTAATTTGTGCTGTAAAAGACTTTGTAGAAGCAACACCAATTTCTGGTCCGGCATGAGTATATGAACCGGCATGGGAAGTTCTTGGGATGGTAGACCCAACCACATTACAAATTGCTAAGATGGTAGCACCTTTTGACTCAGCAAATTGCATAGCAGCAAGCGTATCTGCAGTTTCACCTGATTGAGAAATCGCTATTACCACATCAGACTCAAGGATCACAGGGTTCCGATACCTGAATTCAGAGGCATATTCCACCTCCACTGGCACCCTGGCCATTTCTTCAAAAAGATATTCCCCTACCAATCCAGCATGCCATGAAGTTCCGCAGGCAATAATAATGATCCGCTGAGCTTTAGCCAATTTTGTCTCATAATCCTTGATGCCACCTAGAGTAACTAAACCCTTCTTTGCATTCAAACGCCCCCTCATGCTATCCCTGATCGAACGAGGCTGCTCATGAATCTCTTTAAGCATAAAATGGTCATAACCACCTTTTTCCAACATTTCAAGCTTTAGTTCCAGCTCCTGCATATACGGAGTTTTGTCCTTGTTCTTAATCGTCTTTATCTTTAGGTCCTCTTTTCTAGAGACAATAGCAATCTCCCCATCCTCTAAATAAACCACATTCCTGGTATATTCAACAATTGGAGATGCATCAGATGCAAGAAAATACTCATCATTGCCAACGCCAATGACCAGAGGGCTGCCTTTTTTCGCAGCTATCAACTGGTCTGGATTATCTTTTGATAATATGACAATAGCATAAGCCCCTATCACCTCATTGAGAGCAATTCTAACAGCTTCAAATAAATCTACCTTTTCCTTTACCTGAATATCTTCAATAAGATGAATCAGAACTTCTGTATCTGTTTCACTCTTAAATTTATACCCTCTTTTCTTAAGCTCCTCTCTAAGGGCGCTATAATTCTCTATAATCCCATTATGGATGATTACAAGGCTTTTAGTTTTAGAAAAGTGCGGGTGGGCATTTGCATCACTGGGCTCACCATGAGTTGCCCAACGTGTATGACCAATACCAATGTTTCCCTGATAATCCTTTCCTTCCATGAATGCCTCTAGATCGGCTACTTTTCCCTTTTTTTTATAAAGGTGTAGTTTGTCATTCATTATAGCGATACCAGCACTGTCATACCCTCGATATTCAAGGCGCTGCAACCCTTTCATAAGAATAGGATAGGCTGGTTTATCTCCGATATAGGCAACAATACCACACATATACTGAAGTTATAAAATTGTATAAATTAGGTTCAAGCTCATCTTTTGTTCACTGTTCTTCGGACCTCCTATTACCACTCTATTTGCACTTACTACGCTGCCAGTGAATAAAAGGTTATTGGGAATTATTAAATACAAGCCATCATTTTCTCTTCCATTGTATAAAATCTCGTGAACATATCGGGCAATATTAAATGAATAGCGCTTATACGTTGCATCATAGGTGCCTCCAAAAAAAGAAGCGCCTTCATATTGGTCTGTAATGATAGTGTTAACACCTGCACCTAGGATAAATAAGTTTTCAGGATTTGGATAGGTTATCAAACTTCCATCGTCGTATACATCTAATACCAGCTCTGCCTTATTAATAGCAACATTTTGATTTTTAACCCAATCTAATAAATGGGGTATTTGTATTTCCACTTTTACACCTGCCATCGGCTGAACATATACATAAGAATCTCCTAAGGCAGGATCTTGCAGTTGTAGGCCCACCTCTGTACCAGTATAGTCATGGGTAAATCTGTTAGACCTGGCACTTTCAGCATCAATTAAAAAATCAAAGCTCATTGAGTCATTGTCAACATCATGGTAATATAATGTGAGCTTTGTATAAGGCGAAACCAGATCAAGATACAATATACCTCCAGGCATTGAAGTATCGGTGGTAATATATAATCCTTTTAAAAAAGATTGGAAAGCAGCATTGTCGACAAAGCTTGTATCATTAGCGGTAAAGACCGGATCATTCAACTTTAATGTAATTACTGAATCTCCAGATTGAGGTGTAATGGGAATCCCAGCCAAATTACTTGGATCATAATCAAAATCCCTAGTTGAATAGTAAGCACTATCCTCATACATGTCTTCTGTCAACTTATAAACATTTATGATCTGGACAGATGGATCAGGACCATAAGAGCCCACATAACCTATTGTTAAAACCAAGGAGTCAGGAACAAAAGAAGATCCAAATCCTACATTATTCGTCGTCG
>DTSC01000217.1 GCA_012965625.1 Flavobacteriales bacterium
GCAAATAGGGCGTTCGGTGATAAATTAAAAGTTCAGAGCCATTTACAAAGTTCTCCAAATATAAAATTTGGTTCTTAAAGATGAAAAAGTTAAAAACAAAAATTTATATTGGGCGGTGCTTCCCGATTCATGGTATCGAGGATCCTCGATCCGCAAGCGGATCGGGATCGGTGCTTTTTTAATTACAAAGCTTATTCTTATCAGGTAACACAGAGCAATAGTCAATCTCCCCATCCCGACAATAAAAATAAATAAAATGAATATTATGAAAAATTATCTTTCTTTAATCACTTTACTACTCTTTGCAGCTTGCACAACAGGTGATACAGAACACGAGTCAACTCAACTTGAGGAGGTTGAAAACATCGCATCCGAAACACTCAGTAGGTATGGAGCTGAAATAGATACCAATGGTGCTATAAGCCCAAAAGACCTTTTAGTACTGATGGAGACTGAGGATTCTGCCCATGTGAAGCTCTCTACAACCATTCTTGAAACCTGTTCTAAAAAAGGATGCTGGATGAATGTTGGAATGGAAGATGGAGAAGAAATGATGGTCCGGTTTAAGGACTATGGTTTTTTTGTTCCAAAAGCAGGTGTTGTTAATAAGTCAACCATCTTTGAAGGCCAAGCTTATTATGATACTCTTTCTGTTGAGGAATTAAGGCACTATGCATTGGATGCCGGAAAAGACTCTTCAGAGATCATGAATATAAATGAATCTAAGCCAATCCTGGCATTTGAGGCTACCGGAGTAATTATTATTGATTAGCTATGACTCTCACCAGTGCCAGATATTTGATAAGTGCATTTTGCATTTTCTTTATATGCTATTCGTGCATGGATGAGAATACAAAAATCGATCAATCAATTAGGAACAACTCCTCAGACGTACTAATGTATGAGCCCAGTGATTTGGTGATTCTGATGAGGCAGATGGAAGGGAATCTGGCGCATATTAAAACAACGCTTGATGCAGGCAATCCTATTGATGAAGAGGCCCGCCAGGAATTTACAGGGATTTTCACAGAAATTCCATCAGAAGATGTCATAAGAGATTCTAGCTATATGGCAATAGGAAAGCAATTTCTAGATAATTATGAACAATTGTTCACAGCAACTGACAAAGGCTCTTTGAGGCATATTTTTAACAGTGCAGTAAGCAACTGCATTACTTGCCACCAAAACCGATGCCCAGGTCCAATAAAGAGAATTAAAAAACTGGCCATAAAATAAGTCGCCCATACATTTCATTACAGCATTCTTCAGTCTGCAAAGCATAAAATAATATATTTGTCCTCCACATTTACAATATGGATAAAGTATCTCTTATTACATTTATTTTTCTTTTGCCAATCATTGGATTCTGCCAGGAAAAATTTACCGTTAGTGGTTTTATTAAAGAAGCGGAAAGCGGTGAAGACCTGATCGGTGCTAATGTGTATATTAAAGAGCTTCTTCAGGGCACGACTACCAATCAATATGGGTTTTTCTCTATAACTGTAGCTTCCGGACAATATCACCTGGTTGTCTCCTACTTGGGTTATGAAGATATCGTACAAGAGATAGACCTTAGCAAAAATATTCGCCTGAGCCTTCCACTTAAAACCAAGTCAATTACAACTTCAGAGGTGGTGGTTGAAGCAGAGCGACAAGATAAAAATGTAGCAGGAACCCAGATGGGCACGATAAAGCTTGAAATCGACCAGATCAAGACGCTTCCAGCATTTCTCGGAGAGGTTGATATTCTCAAAACCATTCAAATGCTGCCCGGTGTTCAATCTGCTGGAGAAGGGAATTCCGGTTTTTATGTGCGTGGTGGTGGGCCTGACCAGAACCTGATATTACTGGATGAGGCAGTAGTTTATAATGTATCTCATCTCTTTGGATTCTTTTCAGTATTTAATGCAGATGCTATTAAGAATATGGAGCTGATCAAGGGAGGAATGCCGGCAAATTATGGTGGCCGCCTGGCCTCAGTACTCGACATCTCCATGAAAGAGGGAAATGCCAAGAAGTTTGAAGCAGATGGTGGGCTGGGATTAATTTCTTCAAGACTAACCCTTCAGGGCCCAATAAAAAAAGATGTTAGCTCATTTGTGGTGTCCGGAAGAAGAACTTACCTGGACATTATCTTAACTCCAATGATCAATTCAAGCCCAAAACTATCTGCATTTAAAGGTACCGGATACCATTTCTATGATCTAACTACCAAAGTAAACTATCGTTTTTCCGAGAAAGACAGGGTTTTTCTTAGCGGATATTTTGGTAGAGATGTCTTCAAATACAGTCAATCTGAAAGTGGTTTTTCGGTTGCAATTCCATGGGGTAATGCAACGTCTTCTTTACGGTGGAATCATCTGTTCAGCGACAAGCTTTTCATGAACACCTCATTGATCTTTACTGATTATAAGTTCAGCTTTGAAATCATTCAAAATGATTTTGAGATGATTTTGTTTTCCGGCGTGAGGGATTTTAACTCCAAAGTAGATTTTAACTATTTTCCTAATGTAAGGCATAACTTTAAGTTTGGCGCAAGCCATATATACCACATATTTACACCGAACAGTGTGTCTGCCAAGCAGGGTGAAACCGTTTTTGAAACAGGTGATATAATCAAGCAATATGCCCATGAAGGTGCCTTATATGTTAATGATGAATTTGACTGGACAGACAGAATTAAGCTTAATTTAGGATTGCGCTATTCCATCTTTAGTCATGTAGGCCCTTTCACAAGATATGATAAAGGAGAAGCAGGGAATACGACCACTGAGATCAAATATGATGCAAATGAACTTATTAAATCCTATCAGGGACCAGAGCCCAGGGCATCCATCCGTTACCAGCTCAACAGCAAGTCTTCCTTAAAAGCGGCCTATACCCATAATAATCAATACATCCATCTAGCTTCGCTGGCCAGCACTACCCTGCCTACAGATATCTGGGTAGGTGCTTCTGATAAAGTAAAACCACAAATCGGAG
>DTSC01000218.1 GCA_012965625.1 Flavobacteriales bacterium
GTAACAGTTATGGACAGAGAGACCAAGTTAATAATGCGTTATTTTGACATTGGTTCACAAGCCGTTACAGAATCTCCTCATAAATCAATAATTTCCAATGACGGATTTTTTTATGTGTGCTTTTATGCAAGCAACATATTTCAGAAATATAGCACAATAGATGAAACCTTGGTGGACGAGGTTGACCTGGGTTTAGGGAGCTGGAATACTTTTGTCATTACCAGCGATTCAAAAAGAGCTTTTGTGATAGATTGGAATGCCAGTGGAACTATTGCCGTAGTTGACCTTGAGAATATGGTCATACTAACCAAATACCAAGGCAGCGGCTTGTTAGCATGGCCCCATGGGAGTGCTCTTAAAAATGACAGCACCCTTTATGTTACTGCCCAAACAGGGAATTTTATATATAAAATTGATGTGTCAGATATTCTCAGTCCTGATTTTCCTCAAATTGTTCTCCAAACTGGCGAGGCTCCAACCGAGACTTCAAGTTACGACCCACACGATATACGTTTTTCTCCTGACAAATCAGAGTATGCCATAACCTGTCAAACATCAAATGAAATTCGTTTTTTTAACGCCGAAAATGACAGCTTAGTTGCTGTTGTCCCTACTGGGAAATTTCCACAGGAGCTAGAATTTTCAACAAATACCGACTACTTGTTTGTCACCTGTACAGAAGATGATGTAACTTATTCCGGAACAATTGGTTCCGTAACAGTTATTAATTATAAAACACACTCTTATGTAAAGAGCATTTATACAGGTTATCAACCCCATGGAATTGCCGTTGATGATGAGAAGGGCTTAGTTTATGTGGCCAACAGGAATGCCAATTTAAATGGCCCTGCACCGCATCATGCAACAGATTGCGGAGGAAGAAATGGTTATCTAACTATTATTGACATGAATACTTTGGAGTTAATTCCAGATTATAAAGCGGAGCTTTCTGTGGACCCGTATTATATTTCTATTCGTTAATAGGAATCGGCAATTTTGACGAAAATTGGAAAAGGCCTTTAAGCCGCATATTTCTTTTCCCACTCATTCAGTTTTGGGTTTATGGTACGATACCATAGTGGTGGAATGAGACAAATGAGCAAAGTTGTTAAATAACCTTGTGGCATTTCCGGAGCATTCGCATAGGGATTTAGCTTCCAGAATTTTACTCTTGGTTTTTCGTGATGCGAAGAATGCCGGGTTAAAGAAAACAGCACCATCGTACTCATTGTACTATTGGTGTTCCAGGAATGCTCAGGGCCAACTGGCTGTCCGGATTTTCTAGTAAGCCCATAATGTTCCATGTAGTTTACAATTTCAAGTATGAATTTTGCGACAAGAGCCTGCCCCAGAAACAGCACAAGACCAAAAACACCCCCTGGTATAAAAAACAAAAGACACCAAAATGCTGACATTAAATATCCAGTTATCATCCTGTTATGTATAGAATAAAGACTATGCCCTTTTTTTCGCAGTCGTTTGATTTCATATTTCCATGCACTTAAATGGCCATAAACAGCAGATCTGATAAAAAAGGAATATACATTTTCTCCCCTTTTTGCTGTTGCTGGATCATCATCAGTACAAACATTTACGTGATGGCCATATACATGCTCAATGGCAAAGTCTGCATTACAGCTTGTTGACAGGAGCCACCTGCCTGCCAGCATTGCAATCCTGTCTTTTACCCTATGGATCAGCTCATGTCCAACATTGGTAGCATACCCAGCTACCATAAAGCCTGCACCAAGAACCGCCCCTAAATAATCAGACCAAATACTGGCATTTCTCGCTGCCAAAAAATCATATGAAAACACCCCCCCTAATAATTGGCCTATTCCCAGAAAATCCTGCATGCCATTGCCAGAGGCCCATGACAGACTCATCAGCATAGATATAACAAACGGCAAGGCTAGATGTAATGGAAGTTCAATAAGCCATGGATGGCTGTATTCTGACCGAGAAACGTCATCACCTAATAAGATATCGCCACCAATCACAATAGCAAATAATACTATGAGCCCAAGCCACATCCAGTGGCCACCTAGTAGAATTCCAACCATAACAACTGGTGCCAGGGCAGGTGTAATAAAGTATTTTAAGTATTTCATCTTTGTTATGTTTTACTCTTTAAACTTATAATAGTTACAAAGTTTTTACGCTATCAATACTGAATTGTACTAAAGTAAGAAAAAAATTCCACACTCCAACTTCTCAAGAAACTCATCTACTTTTTCACCAAATCCTTCTAATTTTCTCCTCATTATTAATGGCTCTTATCAATTTTAATTAATCTTATGGTTTTATTAAAAACATATTCGTAAAATTGACGATTGTTATTAGAGGGAGCTATATGGAATGGTACATATATTTGTTAGCTATTTTGGGAGGCTTTGCTGCAGGATTTATTAACACCCTTGCTGGCAGCGGCTCCATCATTACACTTCCAATTCTCATTTTTCTGGGATTGCCTGCAAGTGTAGCCAATGGAACTAACAGGGTTGGTGCCTTGCTTCAAACCTTAGTATCTGTTACTACATTTATAAAAAGAGGAAATTTCAAAATACTTGGCAGCCTATGGCTAATTGTTCCGGCTATGGTGGGTTCCTTGGCCGGTGCATTTATTGCAGTGGATTTGGATGAAGAAACAATAACCTATACCATTGGAATTGTAATGCTGTTATTATTAATTCCTGTACTATCCAATCGTGAAAAATGGTTACAAAACGACGCTACAGAAAACAAGGCCATTAACAAAGGCTTGGTTGTTTTTGTATTCTCTATTCTAGGCGCATACGGTGGCTTTTTACAAACTGGAGTGGGCATTTTCTTATTATCTGCCATGGTTTTGTTGGTAAATTATAGTCTTGTACATGCTAATGTGATAAAAAATGTAATTGTTCTGGCCTATACAATCCCCACTTTTTTTATTTATTGGGCACATGGGCTGATTCACTGGGAGTTTGGCTTATTAGTGGCCTCTGGCCAAATGATTGGCAGCTGGATTGCTGCACGATTTGCCATTGAACATTCAGGTTCTAATACATGGATAAGATACTTATTGGTAACGATGATCGTAATTTCTGCTTTCGAGTTGTTTGGTTTAAGAGCCATGTTGATGAAACTATTTTAATTAATTCTGATTGTTAGCCCTGTATCTGCAGATCATACTGCCCAGCTTTCCCTGTCCAGGCTTCTGTATTGTATGGCTTCTGCCAAATGCTCGTTTTTAATGTGGTCTGATCCATCGAGGTCTGCAATGGTCCTGGAGACCTTTAAAATCCTGTCGTAGGCTCTTGCCGATAGCCCCAGCCTGTCCATCGCCGTACGCAACAGCGTTTGGCCATGCGCATCAATCTTGCACATATCCCTCAAGATCCTGGTAGATACCTGTGCATTGCAATACACTCCGGAAAGAGCATCAAAACGCTTGTTCTGCCGTTCCCTGGCGATAATTACGCGTTCACGGATGGCTTTGCTCGGCTCTCCCTTTACATCCGTGGATAGGTCCGCAAACGAAACGGGTGTCACTTCAACATGGATGTCTATCCTGTCCAGCAAAGGGCCTGATATCTTATTGAGGTATTTCTGCACGATCCCCGGTGCGCAGACACAATCTTTTTCAGGGTGGTTGTAGAACCCGCAAGGACAGGGGTTCATAGATGCGATCAGCATAAAGCTTGCAGGAAAATCAACGCTCATCTTAGCCCTGGAGATGGTTACCATACGCTCCTCCATGGGCTGTCTCATGACCTCCAGTACCGTTCTTTTAAACTCCGGAAGCTCGTCTAAAAACAAGACCCCATTATGTGCCAGGGAGATCTCTCCGGCCTGGGGGTATCCTCCCCCACCAACTAAAGCTACATCAGAAATAGTATGATGTGGAGACCGGAATGGCCGGGTAGTGATCAAGGAGGAGTCTTTACCCATTTTGCCGGCTACAGAGTGTATTTTTGTCGTTTCCAATGCCTCATGGAGGTTTAATGGGGGTAAAATGGTGGGTATCCTTTTAGCCAGCATTGTCTTACCAGCGCCTGGCGGACCGATCAGAATAACATTATGCCCGCCTGCGGCCGCGATCTCTAAAGACCGCTTAATGTTATTTTGGCCTTTAACTTCAGCAAAATCAAATTCATTCTCATCCAGCTGGGAATAAAATTCATCCCTTGTATTAATAACGGTCCTGTCTATTTTAATATCTCCGTTAAAGAAACCAATTACCTCCTTAATATTCTCAACACCATAAACTTCAAGCTCGTCAACAACAGCAGCCTCCCTGGCATTCTCCTTTGGCAGGATGATCCCTTTGAACTTTTCTGCCCTGGCCTGTATGGCAATGGGCAAGACCCCCCTTATTGGATTCAGGCCGCCATCCAAAGACAGCTCTCCCATTATAACATACTTACCGATGGTTTCAGTATTGATTTTACCAGAAGCTGCAAGTATTCCAACAGCTATTGGTAGGTCATAGGCAGAGCCTTCTTTTTTAATATCTGCAGGTGCCATATTGATGGTTATTCCTTTACCCGGAATCTTATAACCGTTGTTTTTTAGAGCTGCATCTATTCTTTGCTGGCTCTCTTTTACAGCTGAATCAGGTAATCCCACCAAAAAAAAATTGATCCCCTGGCCTATATTTACTTCAATGGTAATGGTCGTTGCATCTATCCCAGACACAGCGCTACCGTATGTTTTCACTAACATGATCTATAAATTTATTGCACAATTCCCTATTATTTGCAACGCTTTCTTCTCTTTTTTTCAGAAAACGAACAAATACAAAAACAAGAAATTGAAAATAATGTAGCGATTGAGAGCTTTACTTCGTTTTGATATCTGAGGCCTGAAACCGCAGATGCTGGCTTTTTTTAACTCAATCTGAAATGAAAGGAGATTTATTCTCTGTCTCTAAACTTGGTGGCAGCCATTACAAGAAATCCTATACCCATGCCCACCATTAAACCAACCTTAGGTTTGCCAAAAAACATTCCAATACCCAAGCAAAGAAAAAGACAGCCAATGAACAAAAATCCGCCTATTTTGAAATTTCCCCTGTTGCTATTGTATCCCACAGCACAAAGTTATCAGAAAATATTCAGTTCAACAAAGTGAATCAAAGAATGTATCACTTTTATGTGGATTTCCTGGGTGCGGTCTGCATATTCCGAGTGTGGCGCACGAATTTCCACATCACAAAGACCGGCAACCTTTCCACCATCTTTTCCGGTTAAACCAATAACTGCAATACCTTTTTGCTTAGCGGCTTCAATGGCATTAACAATATTTTGGGAATTGCCGCTGGTACTGATCGCTAAAAGTACGTCACCCTCCTTACCCAGGCCTTCAATATACCTGGAAAAAACCTGGTCGTAACCATAATCATTGGCCGTACAAGAGATATGTGATGGATCAGAAATAGAGATCGCTGCAAGAGGTTTTCTGTCATCCCGAAATCTTCCGGAAAGCTCTTCGGCAAAGTGCATGGCATCACACATAGAGCCTCCGTTACCGCAGGAAACAACTTTGTTGCCAGCTTTTAATGCACTCACCATAAGATTACCGGCCTCCTCAATGGAGCTCCAGGTGTCTTCACACATAAAATCTTCCAGGGCTTTTTGAGCGTCTATAAAATTCTGCTTTATGGATTCAATGGACATTGGATAGACTTAGATAATTCAGATCTGATCTTAATGAAAAAGGGAGCCACCGTTATCATTATCCGCCGAGCGTTTTGCAAACTCCTCCTTACCGCTATCAAGAAAGCGAATATATTTTTCAATATCAGGATCATAGGCAGAAGATTTGACCAATAGTTCTTCATCATGATCCAGCAGTACATAAAGGGGTTGAGAATTGGTTCCAAATCTTCTTGTCTGCAGGTCTGACCATTTGTTACCCAGTGTTTTAACCATTTTTCCGGTGGTCTCGGATCTATATACCTCACTTTCAGGAAGTGACGTTTTATCATCAACATATAAAGAAACCAGGACAAAATCGTTCTCAAGCCGGCTTAAAACCCTTGGGTCTATCCATACTTTATCTTCCATCTTCCTGCAATTCACACAAGACCATCCGGTAAAATCTATCATCAGGGGCAAATTAGACGCTTTTGCATGCTCCAATGCAAGGTCATAATCATGAAAGCAGGGTAAATTATGCGGGCAATGGGAGCGGTCCACTCCAATGGGATCATCAGATTTATCAGCACTTGCACTGACTCCACCAATTGACCAGCCCTCAGTATAAAAAGCAGGGGGTGGAAATCCGCTTATAATTTTCAAGGGTGCTCCCCACATCCCAGGAACCAAATAGACCACAAACGAAAAGGTAAGTATGGCCATAAACAACCTGGGTATGGAAATATAAGCCGTATCGCTATCGTGAACAAACTTCAGCTTTCCAAGCAGATAGAAACCCATTAAGGTAAAGATAATGATCCACAGGGCAATAAATATCTCCCTGGTAAGAACCCCCCAGTGATAAGCAAGATCCACATTGGAAAGGAACTTCAGACATAATGCCAGTTCCAGAAAACCCAGCACCACTTTTACTGAATTGAGCCAACCGCCAGACTTTGGCAGGCTGTTCAGCCAGCCGGGGAAAGCGGCAAAAAGCCCAAAGGGCAAAGCCAGGGCAATAGAAAAACCCAGCATGCCAACCACCGGACCAATAACGTTACCTCCTACTGCGGCCTCTACGAGCAAAGTGCCAATGATTGGGCCTGTACAGGAGAAAGAAACAAGGGCCAAGGTAAATGCCATGAAGAAGATCCCGATCAAACCACCCTTTTCCGAAAATTGATCAGATTTATTGGTCCAGGAGGCAGGAACCGTAATTTCAAAAGCACCGAAAAATGAAATGGCAAATATGATAAAGACAAAGAAGAAGAGCAGGTTAAAAACGGCATTACTTGCCATGGCATTCAGCGCATCCGGACCAAGTATTTTGGTAACAGCAAAGCCGAGCACCACATAAATCACTATGATGGAAATACCATATGCTATAGCGTTAAAAATCCCTTTGGCTTTAGTATCACTTTGCTTGGTAAAAAAACTAACTGTTAGTGGGATCATAGGGAATACACATGGTGTTAGCAAAGCGATAAAACCCCCTAAAAAACCTGCAATAAAAACGCCCCAGAAAGACATAGAGTCTTCATCTGATTCATCTTCACCATTGCCATCCTTATCCTCCGTTTGAAAGGTCTCTTTGTCGGCCTCTTCCTCTTCGGATTCCTCCTCCTCGCTGCTTTCTGGAGGTGTTCCAAGAACAAATTCATAATCTATTGACTCAGGAGGCAGACACCGTTGGTCGTCACAGGTCATAAACTCCAGCCACCCTTTTGCTACTGCACCTTCAGTCTTAAGCTTTACTTTCTGCACAAACTCTACTTCATGGCTGAACCACTTCAGCTTCATCTCAAAGTTGGGGTCGTAATCCTGTTCAAGCTCCCCTCGTTCTTCCACTTTTCCTAGCAGCTCTATGGCATTGATCGTATCAAAATTGAAAGACGTCTTTATCGGACCACCATCCTTTATGAACTGCGAATACAGGTGCCATCCATCCTCGATAGTGGCTTTAAAAACCAGCTCGTACTCATTCTCCCCTGTTTGCCTGGTTTCATAGCTCCATTTTACCGGTTCAAATATTTGGGCAAAACTCAGTGCCATTGCTGACAAAAAGAATAGGACTGACAGAATCACTTTTCTGAAAATTCTCATAAAAAAGGGGTGAGTTTTACTATTTAATAACGATCAAATGTAATTAAAATTATGAAGAGTGAATTAAAGACGTATCTCCTCTCCCAAACTCAAATTGAATTTTCTTCTTAACCACCAAATGGCAAAATACAGAATTGGGGTATCCAGCATGGCTACCAGGACTTTGAAGAGGAAGCCATTTATAAACAATACAAAAAATTTATCCCAGCCTATTACTCCGGAACCGCACAAAAGCAAAAGCACCACCGAGGTGTCTACAAGCTGAGAGGAAATGGTGGAAAAATTATTTCTTAACCAAAGATGTTTCCCCTCTGTAAGTTTTTTCCAGAAATGAAAAATGCGGATATCAATAAACTGGGCTGTCAGGTATGCAACCATGGAAGCGAATACTGCCATGCCAGTTAGTCCAAATACTTTATGAAATGTAGTACCATCCACAGGAGACCAGCTTGTAGCTGTAACAAAATCTGCTAACAAAACCACTGCAAGGACAAATACACTGGCTATTAGCCCTGTAATTACGACTTGATCTGCTTTTTTTCGTCCGTATATTTCTGAAATAATGTCCGTAACCAAAAAGGTAATGGGATAGGGAAGAATTCCTACGGAAATCTCAAAAGTATAAATCCCAAAAAAATCCCATGAAAAGAATTTCTGGAAGATAAGATTACAGGCAACAAGGGATGCAACAAAAACTCCGGTAAGCACTAAATACAAACGCTCTGCGTCTCTTTTAGAATTATCGCTCATTGAGATGAGGGGGTATCTTCGGCAGATACATTTGAATTATTTTTCATCTTTCTCCGCAGCAGCTCTGCCAATTGCCCACTTGTTTGACTTCCAACAATATACTTCAAGCCATCTTTGTCAATTAGCTCAACGCCCTCCTTGCCCCTTGTGTAAAACCTTATAATACCATGTCTGTGAAGATTGTAAACCGGCCTGCTTAAAAGAAAATTCTTTGAAGGAACAGCTTTTACAGACACAATGCTAGCCAGATTTATCTTTATCCTTTTCGAAGTCCAAAGACCATCTAGAATGATACTGGTATCAGTAACCATTGTGTGCAGATGAAGAACAAATATAAGCAGGGCAGAAATTACCACTATGGCTATACCCATAGCAAATAAAATTTCCCCATTTCCATCATGTTCCTCTGTCCAATAATAAGCAAGAAAGCAAAAAACAGCTAATACCATCCGACGAATATTGGAATAGCGATTGTATCCCAGATACTGTTTTTCTTCAAAGATGATATTTTCACTATTCTCCATTAAGCCATTCTATTAAACAAACGTTTTCTGTTTTCTCCGTTGTTTTAAAACGGTCATCAATCCTATATCCAATTACCCAGGCAATTTTTCCATCTGACTCTAGTACAAATATATTCTCTTTTTCATTTAATGGTATTTTCAAATCGATAAAAATGTCACTTAGCTTTTTTTTATGCTTCATGCCTAAGGGATAGACAAAATCACCTTGCATCCAGGGCCTGACCTTCAAGGGAAATTTTAGCTGCAATTCATCAAGGCAAGCCATTTTATTTGATGTTGGGATTGAGAGGCCTTCTCTTTTCTGAGTACGCAGAGACAAATTCAAGGGCTTGGAGATTTTGTTTTGCACTTTGTCTAGAAAGGACGTTTTCTCTTTTTCACTTTCAGCAGCCTTAAGCTTCTCAATAATAAGCCATTCCCTGTCTTTCACAATCCTATGAGTTCTCGAATAGAAGATCTTTCCGGGCTCCCCATCCAAAGAGCTCGCTAAGCCATCTATAACCGATGAATTGAAATTACAGCCCTGCAATAGATAAAAAAGGCTGCTTTTAAGAGGATGAAGTTGCTTTAACTTCGCAATATTGAGTTTCTCAATATTCTTTTCTTTAACAAGAAGCTCCTCTTTCAAGGAAGCAAAATATAATTTCATGAGCTGTTCCACCTCTTCCAAATTTCTCATATTCCCTTGCATCGTTTCGCCAAAATTTGGAT
This sequence comes from Flavobacteriales bacterium, assembly GCA_012965625.1. Classification (GTDB taxonomy): domain Bacteria; phylum Bacteroidota; class Bacteroidia; order NORP154; family NORP154; genus UWMA-0041. The sequence goes on from DTSC01000218.1 coordinate 9,707, forward strand.
TTAGCTTTTGAAACATTGGAACAATATTGTTTCTGATATAATTCCTTGTATATATATCTTCCTGGTTGCTCTTATCCTCCCTGAACTTCAGGTTCTCCGAATTGGCATAATTAAGGATCTCTTGTTTGTGTGCAAATAGCAAAGGGCGTAATATGATTCCGTTATTATACCTGTATCCAGTTAGGCCTTTTATTCCTGTGCCCCGTAGCAGGTTGATGAAAAATGTTTCAATCGCATCATCTTTATGGTGCGCAATAGCAACAAGACCAGCATTGTTCTTTTTCCTGTATTTTTCAAACCATTTGTATCTCAAGTCACGTGCAGCCATCTGAATTGAGATCCTAGCCTTTTCTTTGAACGCTTTTGTATCAAAATGCTGCACCGTTACCTTGACTCCGTATTTCTTCCCAAGATCAACTACAAAAAGCTCATCATCGCCTGAATCTTTTCCCCTCAAACGAAAATTGCAATGAAGAATCTCAAAACTCAATTTCGCCTGATGAAACAAATGGACCATCACCACAGAGTCTACTCCCCCGCTCACAGCAAGAAGTGCTTTGCACCTTTTGTTTATCAGGTTTTCTGTTTTAATATGTTTTAAAAATGCTTCTAACATAATTATGCTTGTTCCTTACCGGCCAGAACATTAAACATGGCCTGGGCTTTTACCATGCATTCTTCATATTCATCTTCAGGAATTGCCATGTCCGTTATGGCCCCTCCTACAATAAATGACAAGTATTTTTTTGTCTCATTATAAAGGATACTTCTGATAACAACATTAAAGTCAAAATCTCCTTCAGGAGTGATAAACCCAACAGCACCTGAATACAGACCACGCTTGGTTGTTTCAAATTCTTCGATCAGTTCCATTGCTTTTATTTTCGGTGCGCCGGTCATTGAACCCATTGGAAAAGCTTCCTTAATTGCATCAACAAAATGAACATTTTCATCTAGCTCACAAGAGACCG
>DTSC01000219.1 GCA_012965625.1 Flavobacteriales bacterium
AACCGCTTGATAATGATCCAAAGGCAGCGTAACATAATAAGAGGGCATAAGGAGTTGGTGGCGTTACAAAATAAAGACATTGTTGATAGTATACAATATGCTAAGCTTATTCAAAAATCCGTTTTGCCAAGCCAAAAGCAATTCAGGGATGTTTTTCCAGATAGTTTCATTCTTTATAATCCAAAGGATATAATAAGTGGGGATTTTTATTGGCTCTATGAAGCCGGGGATACCGTGTACTTTTCTGTTTCAGATTGTCCTGGTAGAGGAGTTCCTGGAGCCTTCATGTCAATTATTGGCTCTTCACTTTTAAATGATGCTATTTCCAGCAAAGGTTTGTCACAGCCTTCAGAAATCCTGGATGAAGTGAAGAATGAATATGTTCGGGCACTGGAGCTGTCGGCAGAAAACACCCTTTCTGGGGATGACATGAAAGCTGTCCTTTGTGCATGGGATAAGAATGGAGCCATGCAGTATGCAGCAGCTAACATGTCTTTGCTGATTATAAGAGATGGTCAGGTAATCGAGACCCATTCAGATAATAGGGGCATAGGTTTTTCTTTGGGGCCTCCCTTGCCTTTTACAAATCATTCAATCAGCTTAAAAAAAGGAGATACATTATATATGTATTCAGATGGTTACCAGAACCAATTTGGAGGAGAGAAAGGCAAGAAATTCAGGGTCAAGAAACTAAGGAGCTTATTGGCTGGCAACTCTGGCGAACCTATGGAAAAACAGCAGCATATATTGGAGGCAACCATAGAGAATTGGCGTGGTTCAACGGAGCAAGTAGATGATATTTTAGTGATGGGATTGAAGTTAAATTAGACTATGAAGAGTATATTAAAGATACGGCTATTGATTTTGATAATGGTATTCTTGGGTGCGTCTTCGGTGCTGGTAAGTCAGGATGATAGTATGGATAAGACACTTGACTCCCTTGCCAAAATCATTGATAATGGCATGCACGACACCTTGGTCGCTGATGCTTATGTAGAACTGTCTAATGTATTTCATCTTTCTCAACCGGACACTATGGTGCCATTATGTTTGAAAGCTGTTGAGATAACAAATCGAAGTATGGCCGATGCTTTGCCTCATGAACTGCCTGGAATTTTAAGGATCAAAGGAGACGCCTTGAATAATCTTGGGTATTATTATATGTCGACAGGAAGTTCAGCAAAAGCTTGGGATCTGTTCCAGCAATCCTTGGCATTGTTTATAGAGGTGGGCGCAAAAGTAAAAGTGGCTCAGGTACTGAATAATATTGCAGTCATTCATTACAATCAAGGCGAAATAGAGCTGGCATTAAGTGCTTTTGGAGAAAGCCTTAAAATAAAAGAAGAACAGGGAGATAAACCGGGAATTGGTATGGCCCTTCTCAATGTAGCATTCATATACAAATTACAAGGAGAGCTGGAAAAAGCCATGGAATACTGGATGAAGAGCATTGGCATCTTTGAAGAACTGGGAGATAAAAAGGGTATGGGTAATGTCCTGAACAACATTGGATATTATTACCGTGAAAAAGAGGATTTCATAAAAGCACAAGAGTACTTCTCTAAAAGCATGGCCCTTTGGAAGGAAATTAATTTTAAGGAAGGGGTAGGCCAATGTTATAGCAATATGGGAGTTGCCAATATGAAGATGGGGGATAAGAAAAAAGCCATGGAATGCTTTCATAATAGTATAGCCCTCTTTACTGAGATAGGTAACCAAAAGGGCCTGGCCAACACCTATGTAAACTTAGTTGACTTACACATAAATTATGGAAATAAAGAGAAGGCCCTGTATTATGCCGAGCTAGCCAGTAAGATCGCCCATTTATTAAATTATCCTGAACAAATCAGAAATACAGCTAAGGCCCTGGCATTGGCCAATGAAGAGAATGGGAATTTCCAGGAAGCTATAAATAATAGTGAGCTATATATAAAAATGCGTGACAGTATTTCAAATAAAGCCACTCAAAAAGCTGCTTTAAAACAAGAGATGAAGTATAATCATGAAAAAAATATACTTCAGCTGGAGAAAGAAAAGGAGAAGAACAGAATCATTGCAGAAAAAGAAGAAGAGAAGCAGGTGTTTCTAATGTATTCCTTGGCTGGAGGCCTGATTTTCTTCTTGGTGTTTATAGTATACCTTTTTGGAAGATTCCGAATAATAGGCAAGCAGAAAAGAACCATTGAAGAGCAGAAACTATTGGTCGATGCAAAAAATAAGGAAATTGTTGGCAGCTTGAAATTTGCACGAAAGATTCAGAAAGCAATTCTTCCATCAAAATCAAGTTTTGAAGAGAAATTTCATGATAGCTTTGTGTTTTTTAAACCCAAAGATTTCGTAAGTGGCGACTTTTACTGGATCCAGGAACATAATGGCAGATTGTACTTTGCTGCCTGTGACTGTACAGGCCATGGTGTTCCTGGAGCTATTATGAGTATGATGGGAACCTCTCTTCTTAATGAAGTTGTTTTAGAAAGAGGGGTTATACAACCCAATGAGATCTTCTTTGAAGTGCGCAAAGGATTTATAGAATCCATGAAGCAAACAGGCAAGAAGGGTGAACAAAAGGATGGGATGGATGCAATTCTCTGTGCATGGGATAAGAACGGAACGTTGCAGATGGCCGCCGCCTTTACACCCTTGCTGCTTATTCGCAACAATGTGATACAGGAGATCAAGGCCGACAGGCAGCCGGTAGGCTTCCATAATGGTGAGCAAAAACCTTTTACGCATCATGAATTAAAACTGGGCAAAGGAGATGTGATTTACCTGTTTTCGGATGGCTTTTCTGATCAATTTGGCGGTCCAAAGGACAAGAAATTTATGATGAAGAACTTTAAAAAACTATTGTTGTCCATTCATGATAAGACCATGAGTGAGCAGAAAACAGCTCTGGAAAACACCTTTCAAGAGTGGAAAGGCGATACAGAACAGGTAGATGACATCCTGGTGATGGGGGTGCGGTTTT
>DTSC01000220.1 GCA_012965625.1 Flavobacteriales bacterium
ATTACAATAGAATACGGTGAAATTTTTGAACGATTTGGTGGAGAGAAGATACAGCTCGTAGAAAGCCTGAATGCTAGTCCTGACTGGGTGGAAACAGTCCAGGGGCTTGTAAAAGACTATGAATCTATGTAAGACTATTGGGTATTGCCTTAAAAACATAACCGCTGGCTGATAGCTCATAAAGGACCTTGGGCAGTACATGCCTCAACTTGCTTTCAGCTTTTAAGCTATCATGAAAAACTACAACAGATCCGCTTTTTACCTTATCAACTACATTCTTTAAGCATTTTTCATTTGATATCCGCTTGTCAAAATCACCGCTCAACACATCCCACATAATTACAGAATACTTGTCCTTTAGCGCTTTGAAATGCACCTTCCTAAGCCTTCCATAAGGTGGACGGAACAAACACGAATCAATCTCTTTGGCACATTGTTCAATATCTAGCAAATACCGTCGCTTATTGGTTTTCCAGCCATTCAAATGGTGATAAGTGTGATTTCCAACAGAATGCCCTTTTAAAAGTATCTGTTTGTAAACATCAGGATGTTTCGCAACATTTTTGCCAATGCAAAAAAAGGTAGCCATAGCGCTATAATCCTCAAGAATTTTAAGCACCCATGCTGTAACTTTAGGTGTAGGTCCATCATCAAATGTGAGGTAAACCGTTTTATCCGGCGAAGGAATGTTCCAAACAAGCTTATTAAAAAAAGCTTGAATCAAATAAGGAGTACTAGCCCTATACATAAATCTTTATAAAAGTATTGTGCAACTAAGATAAGGCGATTTTGATAAACTAGAAAAACAAATAGAAGCAAAAGCTCTGCTTCCTCTTCCAGCTTTTATTCTTAAATTCGCTTTCTAAACAAATCTGAAAATGCTTAGAACTCATACATGTGGGGAATTATCCATAAGTGACATAGACAACGAGGTAAGACTATGTGGATGGAACCAGAAATCAAGAGATTTGGGAGGAATGACCTTTATTGATATCCGGGACAGGTATGGTATCACACAAGTAGTATTTAATATGGATGTAGATGAGGGGCTTTGCAAAAAGGCAAGGAAACTTGGCAGGGAATATGTCATCTGTGTTGAAGGAAAAGTAATTGAGCGAAGTAATAAAAACAAAAAACTAAAGACTGGAGATATTGAGATTATTGCAAAGGGACTCAAGATCCTTAATGAGTCCAAGACACCTCCTTTTACTATTGAGGACAATACTGATGGAGGTGAAGACCTCCGAATGCAGTATCGATACCTAGACCTAAGGAGAGGCCCAATTAAAAGGAATATTGAACTAAGACACCAGGTATTACAAGAAACAAGGAAATACCTGGATAGGGAAGGATTTCTGGATATAGAAACACCTTCATTAATTAAATCCACGCCGGAAGGTGCGAGAGATTTTGTAGTGCCCTCAAGGATGAATCCCGGTGAATTTTATGCCCTGCCTCAGTCACCTCAAACTTTTAAGCAGCTCCTTATGGTTTCCGGGTTTGATAAGTACTTCCAGATTGTGAAATGTTTCCGAGATGAGGATTTAAGAGCAGACAGACAGCCTGAATTTACTCAAATTGATTGCGAAATGTCATTTGTTGAGCAAGCGGATGTATTGCAAACATTTGAGGGATTAATAAAACATTTATTTGCAGCGGTTAAAAACATTTCATTGGACGAATTTAAAACCATTTGCTATGATGAAGCCATGCAGTATTATGGAACAGACAAACCTGATTTGAGATTCGGAATGCCATTCAAAGAAATGAATGAGCTTTGCCAAAACAATGGGTTTAATGTGTTCGACAAGGCAGAACTTGTGGTGGGTTTTAATGCCAATGGCTGTGGAACCTATTCAAGGAAAAACCTGGACGCACTTACCAATTTTGTTATCCGCCCTCAGATTGGTGCCAAGGGCTTGGTCTATGTTAAATGCAATGAAGATGGATCATATAAATCTAGTGTTGATAAGTTTTTTGACCAGAATGCCCTAGCTAATTGGGCAAAAGCAATGAATGCCAAAGAAGGAGACCTATTGCTAATTCTTGCTGGCACAAAGGGTCAAACAAGAAAAGCTTTGGGTGAATTGCGCCTCGAAATCGGAAATAGAGAAGGGTTAAGAGACAATAATAAATTTGCCCCATTGTGGATCACCGATTTCCCTCTCCTTGATTGGGATGAAGAGGAAAACAGATGGAATGCCATGCATCACCCATTTACTTCTCCTAAAGAAGAAGATATACCGCTAATGGATACTGACCCCGGAAAGGTCAAAGCCAATGCCTATGATATGGTTATTAATGGAGTAGAACTCGGCGGTGGTTCTATCAGGATTCACAAGAAAACCTTACAACAAAAGATGTTTAATTGCCTGGGATTTACGGAGGAGGAGGCCCAAAGCCAGTTTGGCTTTTTGTTGAATGCATTTGAGTATGGAGCACCTCCTCATGGCGGTATTGCCTTTGGATTTGACAGAATCACTGCCATGCTAGGAGGAAAAGAATCTATTAGGGAATTTATTGCATTTCCAAAGAACAATGCAGGACGTGATGTTATGCTCAACACACCTTCTGCCATTTCAGAAAGACAACTTAAGGAACTGGGCATAAATCTTTCCTGCTAATCAAACAAATATAGAAGTAATCATGAAAAATCTTATTTATATATGTACCATAATCGTCTTATTGGGATGTACCCAAACCAATGTTGAGGACAAACTCATTTCTGGAGTAACCATTACAGGGAAAATTGAAAATCCAAAATCAGATTATGCCATCTTTCGCTCAGGCAAGGGTAAGGAATCCCAAGCAGATACAGCTTTCCTGGATAGCATGGGCAAATTTTCATTGTTCATTGAACTAAAGGAAGAAAAATATGGCTGGTTTATCCATGGAGGCCCTTTTGAGATAAATGGCATAACAATGTTGCGCTCCGAAAGAACAGCTATGTACTTTGTTCCCGGTGATAGCATTGAATTGACCATAAATCCAGAAATGTTCGACGAATCAATCTCATATTATGGAAGTGGAGGAGCAATTAACAATTATTTAGCAAAAAGATACCTCATTGAAGAGAAAATGGGGATTCCCGCAAAAGAGATGTACGCTCTAGATCCCCAGGCATTCTCGTCAAAAACAGATTCAATAAAAGCAGCATTAATTACACATCTTAACCTATATGTAAAAGAAAATCCAGAAGCCCCAAAAAAATTTACAAAAAACGAAAGAGCAAACACTATTTATAGCTGGGCATTAAAACGAATAAATTATCCTGAATTTCACAGAAATTATACCGAGTTTGCTTCTTTCGATCTTGGACCGGAGTATTACAAATATCTATCAGATCTGAATCTCGACGACTCTTCCTTAACTGAGAACCTCATCTATAAAAATTTTCTAAACGAATATATTGCAAGTGAAGCAAAAAAGGTGATAGCAGAAGATACTTCCCTAACAAATGAAAACATAGGTTTATTAGAAGTAAAGATCCAAATGGCAACGGAGCTATTCAAAACAAAGGATTTAAGTAATTACCTTCTGTTCAATTGCATGTATCAATATATTAAACAAAAAGGCACAAAAGGAATAGGGGCTTTGATGGAGGAATTCGAGAAAACCTGTACAAATGATGAATACAAAACTAAAGTCCGAGAATCTTATGATATATGGAAGAACCTTGTTGAGGGAAATGAGGCCCCAGATTTTGCCTGCCCTGATATAAATGAAGACAGTGTCTCCTTAAGTGATTTCCGGGGGAAATACGTATATGTTGACATCTGGGCTACCTGGTGTGGACCTTGCAGAAGAGAGCTGCCTCACCTGGAAAAACTACAGGAAGAATATAAAGATAAAAATATCGTCTTTTTAAGCGTGTCCATAGATGAAGATGAAGAAGCATGGAAAAAGATGGTAAAAGAAAAAAAGATGAAAGGCATTCAGCTTATTGCAGCGCAGGGATGGGATGCAGGTATTTGTAAATTTTATGGAATAAAGTCTATCCCAAGGTTCTTATTAATAGGTAAGGATGGAGAAATAATTTTTGCTAAAGCAGAAAGGCCTTCTCGTGGAATTGACGAAATCCTAAAGAATTTAGAAGGCTTACGAAGCTAAGAAATAAGCAGCAAATATTTTAAGACATAATCATTTATGAAAGAAGTTATTTTAGTAATCGGCTCAGCTGGTCAAATCGGACTGGAACTGGTTGTCAAGCTTCGAAATATCTATGGAGATAAGAATGTAATTGCTTCTGACATTATTATTCCATCCTATGATGTAATGGAGGGAGGACCATTTGAACTTCTTGATATCTTAAACAAAAAACAATTAAAGCTAGTTCTTAAGAAGCACAAGGTAACCCAGATTTATCTTCTCGCCGCCCTATTATCAGCAACAGCAGAATATCATCCAGAATCTGCCTGGAATTTAAATATGAATGGACTGCTCAATATCCTGGATCTTTGCAAGCCTTTTAACATTCGCAAACTATTCTGGCCAAGCTCAATCGCCGTATTTGGCCCCTCAACACCTATAACAAATACGCCTCAGGTTACAATTATGGAGCCTGATACAATTTATGGTATCAGTAAATTAGCTGGAGAAAGATGGTGTGAATATTATCATAAAAAGGAGGGCGTCGATTGCCGTAGCATTAGGTATCCTGGTTTAATAGGTCACAGGTCCAACCCCGGAGGTGGCACTACAGATTATGCCGTTCATATCTTTCATCAGGCCATCAAGAAGAAAAGTTATGAATGTTTTCTAGCCAAAGATACTACCTTGCCAATGATGTATATGGAGGATGCCCTCAATGCTACCGTTGGCCTGATGGAGGCAGATGGCTCAAAGCTAACAATTCATTCCAGCTACAATGTAGCTGGGATTAGCTTTTCCCCCATAGAACTTGCAACAGAAATAGGAAAGCATATCCATGGTTTTAAATGTAACTACAAACCCGATCTCCGTCAGGAAATTGCAAAAGGCTGGCCTCAAAGCATTGATGATTCTATCGCAAAAAAAGATTGGGGCTGGGAACCAAAATACGATCTTTCTGAAATGACCAAGGACATGCTTGACAATCTAATTACCAATCAATAAGACTGCCCTGATTAAATCAAATTTGTTTATATCACAACAACACATTCTGCTAGCAATGAATTGAAACAAAGTACGATTTATTGCGTAACCATAGTGATGGTCGTAATCAAAGGATCTATATATAAATTTTGTTTCTTTGTCGTGGCATTTTTATTGTTAGTCTAAAATCATTAATGAGAGGGCATCATTTTTTATAACTTATAGCGCATTTCTCAAGGATGTCACATAAACTATTAGCTATTGAAATGAAATTAGTGACACTTATAATTAGTTTTATACTTATCGGAAGTATTCACAATTTTACTGCTGGAATTAATTTCTATCAAGCAGATAATATTGATAGCAAGGATACAATCAATAAAGTTGATGTTAACAACCTGAAACAAGGGTTCTGGATTATCTATGGTAGGGACAAGAAGGCTCCCAATTACAAAGAGGACCAAAAAATTGAAGAAGGCACTTATTTAGATAACAGAAAAACAGGTGTCTGGAAGAAGTACTTTGCAAATGGAAAATTACAGAATGAAATAACTTATCAAAACAGTAGGCCAAATGGATTTGCAAAGCTCTATTATGAGAATGGACAGTTAAAGGAAGAAGGGTTATGGAAAGGGAATAAATGGATAGGAGAATATAAGTTATACCATGAAAATGGCAATCTTTATCATGAATTTGAATTTAACAAGGTGGGAAAGCGTGAAGGTGTTCAAAAATATTATCATGAAAATGGCAAAATAATGATTGAAGGTGAATGGGCTATGGGAAAAGAGAGTGGCTACCTTAAAGAATATTATGAGGATGGTTCGATAAAGGCAGAAAAGAATTTCGCAAATGGAACGCTGGATGTAGCTACTGTAAAAGAATATAAAAAGCCTGAACATATTGTAGACAAAAAGCCTGTGGAACCTTCCGGGAGTGGTGTTACGGTTGATAAAACAGAAGTTTCAAGGAGCGCCAAAAAGTTTGATGGAAATGGACCTTACACGTTATACAACATGGATCGCCAGATTTCAAAGGATGGAATTTTTAAAAAGAACAAATTGATGGATGGTAAATGGTATAAATACAATAGGGACGGAATACTTACAAGAATAAAAGTCTTCAAGAATGGCTCATATGTAGGTGATGCGCCCATGCCTACAGATTAATAATTTCCCTCTTTTCCTGAAAATTAAATTGCAAGTTTGAGATGATCTTATCAACTCTCGCAACTTATTCTAAATTAAACAAATAATCTATTGCGACTTATTTGCTGTTAGAATTCTGTCTTAAGGTTTATATTTGCATACTGCATAATAAGCAAATGAGCAAAGCAAACCAACTTAAAGTTTATAATACATTAACAAGGCAAAAAGAGGTGTTCGAACCTCTGTCACCACCTCATGTTGGAATGTACGTTTGTGGACCTACAGTTTATGGTGATCCACATCTTGGCCATGCCAGATCAGCAATTGTATTTGATATTGTCTTCCGGTATCTTAAGCATCATGGCTATAAGGTACGATATGTTCGTAATATTACAGATGTAGGGCATCTGGAAAATGATGGTGATATGGGAGAAGATAAGATTGCAAAAAAGGCCAGGCTTGAACAGCTTGAACCTATGGAAATTGTTCAGATCTATACTGATCAATATCATAAAAACATGGCTCAACTAAACCTGCTTAATCCTAGTATTGAGCCAAGAGCTTCAGGACACATCATAGAACAAATTGAAATGATCCAGAAACTTCTTAAAAAGGATTTAGCGTATGAAGTAAAGGGTTCTATATATTTCAATGTTGTAGCATATGATGCATCCAATAATTATGGGAAACTTTCTGGAAGAAAAATTGAAGAGCTTATGAAAAACACCAGAAAACTTGAAGGCCAAGAGGATAAAAAAAATCCTTTTGATTTTGCCCTTTGGAAAAAAGCTCAGCCAGAACATATAATGAAATGGCCATCTCCTTGGAGTCTTGGTTTTCCAGGTTGGCATTTAGAATGTTCTGTAATGGGTGCAAAATATCTGGGGACACCTTTTGATATCCATGGAGGTGGTTTAGATCTGCTCTTTCCACACCATGAATGTGAAATTGCACAGTCACAAGCTGCAAATGATACAGACCCTGTTAAATATTGGCTGCATAACAATATGATCACAATAAATAGCCAAAAAATGAGTAAATCTTTGGGAAATTTCATCACCCTTGATGAATTGTTTACTGGCAGCCATAATGCACTTGAACAAGCATATAGCCCAATGACCGTACGCTTTTTCATTCTTCAAGCACATTACAGGGGTACGCTGGACTTCTCAAACAAGGCATTGCAAGCTGCAGAAAAGGGTCTCAATAAATTACTCAATGGAATTTCTACTTTGAAGAAATTAAAATCATCAAATTCATCAAGTTCAAATATCAATAAGTTAAAGGAAAGCTGCGAAACAGCCATGAAAGATGATTTCAATACCTCAATTTTGATAAGTTGTCTTTTTGAAGGAGTCAGAATCATAAATTCAGTTAATTTAGGAGAAGAAAAAATTTCATCTGAAGATTTAGATCTTCTAAAATCCATATTTGAAGATTATGCTATAAAAATCCTTGGATTTACTGAAAAAACATCTAGTAATGATAATAGTTTAGTTGATCCATTAATGGATTTGATTTTGGATATAAGGCAAGAAGCACGATCTAAACAAGACTATGAAATCTCAGACAAAATACGAGAAGCTTTAACGAAAATGAAAATTGTTACCAAAGATGAGCAAGATGGCACTTCCTGGAATTATGAAGAGTAGAAGTCTGATAGGTCCTTTTGTTTTAATCCTCTCCCTTTGTTCTTGTTCCTCTCCAGATCAATCTGGCCAATTCAATCGAAAGGAAGCCATAGTAAAAAAAATACCAGCACCAAATTTTAATGCAGACTCTGCTTATCAATACATTAAGGACCAAGTAAACTTTGGCCCCAGGATTCCAAACACAGCAGCACACGATAGCTGTGCAATTTACCTTATAAAAAAACTTAACTCTTATAATCTTGAAGTTAAAACCCAAAAGGGCGAACTTGAAGCATACAATGGCACTAAATTGAATTTTACAAACATCATCACTTCTGTTAACCCAGAGGCAAAAAATAAGATTATGCTATGTGCACATTGGGATACGAGGCCATATGCTGATCAGGAACCCCTGATCAAAACCAATTCTTTTGACGGTGCATCGGATGGAGGTAGTGGTGTGGGGGTTCTTTTGGAAATGGCTAGGCTGATGAGCAAAAACAAACCCAGAATCGGTGTAGATCTTATATTCTTTGATATCGAGGACTATGGCCATGCAAATGTTCCAGATTCATATTGTCTTGGCTCACAATATTGGGCAAAAAGCCCAATGCAAAAAAACTACTATCCTAAGTATGGTGTTTTAATAGATATGGTAGGTGCCAAGAACGCTACATTTGGAATGGAGGGTTATTCAATGCAATTTGCACCTCATGTGGTCAATAAAGTATGGAAGATCGCTGCCAAGGCAGGCTTCTCTGATCATTTTATTTTCAAAAGAACCAATGCTACTATAGATGACCATTATTATGTAAATACAATAGCCAACGTCCCCTGTATTGATATCATTCAGTATGACCCTACGACTAAATCAGGATTTGGCTCATACTGGCATACTACAAAAGACAACATGGACATCATTGACAAATCTACTTTAAAAGCAGTTGGACAAACATTATTGGAACTTGTTTATGCAGAATAACAGATTAAATATGGAATAATGGCGGAATCTGAGAAAAAACTATTCCTGTTAGATGCATTCGCTCTAATATATCGGGCATATTATGGATTTATTAACAACCCAAGGATTAATTCTAAAGGTTTCAACACTTCTGCAATTCTAGGCTTTACCAATACCCTAATTGAAGTCATAAGAAAAGAAAAACCATCACATATTGCAGTGGCTTTTGATACCCCCGGACCTACTGAAAGGGATGTTATGTATAAGGATTACAAAGCCAACAGAGAGGCAATGCCAGAAGATATTGCTTTAGCAATTCCATATATTAAAGAAGTTATTGAAGGATTTAACATTCCTATCCTTGAATGCCCTGGTTATGAAGCAGATGATATTATAGGAACCCTCGCAAAAAAAGCTGAAATCAATGGATTCCAAACCTATATGATGACGCCAGACAAGGATTTTGGTCAACTTATTTCTGAAAACATATTTATGTACAAACCGCCAAGAGGAGGAAATGAGGCTGAAGTAATTGGAGTAAAAGAGATATGCAATAAATATAATATTGAAAAACCTGAACAACTTATTGACATCCTTGGATTGTGGGGAGATAAAGTCGACAACATCCCTGGTGTACCGGGGATAGGAGAAAAAACCGCTTCTAAGCTGGTAAATGAATTTGGCAATATTGAAAATTTAATTGAAAGTGCAGATCAGCTTAAGGGTAAACTCAAAGAGAATATAATCAACAATGCGAAAGAAGCCCTATTATCAAAACAACTGGCAACAATCATTCTCGATACTCCAGTTGACTTTAATGAAAAAGCATTTGAGCTAACGGCATTTAATCAAGAAGTGTTGAGTGCCATATTTGCCAAAATGGAATTTCGCCAGCTAGCTACCCGTCTTTTCGGAAATAGTCAAGTAAAACCCATAAGCCCCAAACCTGTAATTAAGGCAGGTGTTCAAACTTCCCTTTTTGATAACCTAGAGGACGAAACTGAAGTTGAACCTAAAGAACAAAATAATGTATCAAATACAAACCACAAATACCATCTGATAAATACTGATGAAGATATCACAAAACTTAAAGAACTCTTAAAAAAGGAAAAACAAATTTGCTTTGATACTGAAACAACTGGCCTAAACCCAATTACTGCTAAAGTTGCTGGAATTGCTTTTGCAACAAACGTTCACGAGGCTTATTATGTCCCAATCCCAGAAAACCAAACAACAGCAAAGGATATTCTCAGCCAATTCCGAACAGTTTTAGAAGATGAGGCAATTATAAAGGTTGGACAGAACATCAAATATGATATCTCAGCTCTAAAAAAATATGATATTTATGTCAAAGGCCAGCTATTTGATACCATGATCGCTCATTACATTTTACGGCCTGACATGAGGCACAACTTGAATCTTCTTTCTGAAACCTACTTGAACTATTCTCCGATCTCCTTTGATACAATGATAGGAGGTAAAGGAAAGAATCAGAAATCCATCTGGGAAGTAGATCTTTCTGTTATTTCTGAATATGCCTGTGAAGATGCAGACATCACCTTGCAACTTAAAAACAAGTTTGAAGAAATGCTTAAGGAAGAGAAGGTTGCCACATTATTTGATACAGTTGAAATGCCCTTGGTTCATGTTCTAGCTGATATGGAATTTGAAGGTGTAGCACTTGATGTGAAAGCGCTCGGAAACTTTTCAAAAGAACTAGAAAAGGACATCCTGGCACTTCAGGATAAAATCCACAAATTGGCTGGCACCCTTTTCAATATTGATTCGCCTAAACAAATGGGCGAGATTCTGTTCGATCATTTAAAAATTGATGACAAACCAAAGAAGACAAAAACAGGGCAATATGCTACCTCAGAAGAAATATTAACAAAACTGGTTAACAAGCACGATATCATCAAACATATCCTGGATTTCAGGTCATTAAGAAAACTAAAATCAACTTATGTTGATGCGTTACCTGAATTGGTCAATTCAGAAACTAAACACATTCACACCTCATATAACCAAGCAGTAGCAGCAACAGGTCGTTTAAGTTCCGACAAACCAAATTTGCAAAACATCCCTATAAGAACACAAAGAGGAAAGGAAGTAAGAAAAGCATTTATCCCTCGAAAAAATGATTTCACTCTTCTTTCAGCAGACTATTCTCAAATTGAGCTTAGGATAATTGCAGAATTGAGTAAAGATGAAAATATGATTGGAGCATTCAATTCTGGCAAAGATATTCATGCCACTACTGCTGCTAAGATTTTTAATGTCCCAATTGATGATGTTAATGAAGAACTAAGAGGAAGGGCAAAAGCTGTAAATTTTGGAATTTCTTATGGTCAAACTGCATTTGGATTATCTCAAAACCTAAATATCTCCAGAAAGGAAGCAAAAGAAATTATTAGTAACTTTTTCATGCAGTATCCTAAAATTCAAGAGTTTATGGATAATAGCATTGAATTTGCAAGATCTCATGGTTATGTAGAAACCATTTTAGGAAGAAGAAGGTATCTTCGGGATATCAACTCAGGAAATGCGATTGTCAGAGGCCATGCGGAGCGTAATGCTATTAATGCACCAATACAAGGGTCGGCCGCCGATATGATCAAAATTGCTATGATAAACATTCATAAAGAAATGAAAAAATCCGGATGCTTTTCCAAAATGATTTTACAAGTTCATGATGAATTGATCTTTGATGCTTATTTAGACGAGTTAGATGAATTGATGAATTTAATTTCTGACAAAATGAAAACTGCTATTGTGATGCAAGTTCCTGTTGAAATAAATATGGGCAATGGCAACAATTGGCTTGAAGCTCATTAACAAGATGGGAAAATTGTGAATTATAGATATTTTTTACTCGACATGAAACATTTTTTCAATCAACTCGTATTAAGGTTCATCATTTGCATTTTTAGATATATTATTATTAAGTAAATTGGTGGTCTATATACATAATTTTATATATTTGACACCAAATAACATGATTCACGACTATTTTAAATTATTGCTTTATGATTAAAACCAAAAAAAATATTACAAAAGGCCAAGATCCTTGGTTCTCAAACATTGTCAATTTTGCGATTGTTATTAGCATGTTATTTGTCTTGGGTTCATGCGCTTCAAATGAAGAGCCTGCTAATGATGAAACAGCTACTGAACAAGCTGGTGAAGATGAGGAAACCAGCAATCAGCCCCTCAATGACGAAATCAGTAAATCAGGGAAGGTGTTTTATACAATCCCTTCCCCTGTTGAGTTGTCCTCTATTATTAAAAAAGCCGGGGCTCAATTTGACAAAACCGTTTTGAATGATCCGTCAAAAACTGCTGAATATGTTACACAGTCAAGCATGGCACTAAACCTAGGTATTTATGGTGCTGACTTGAGTTATTCAAGCATTTTTGAACAAACACAAGAAACAATGAACTATTTTGCTGCTGCAAAAAAGATTGCTGATGCCTTGGGAATAACAAATGCATTTGCTCCATCAACAATCACACGAGTTCATGACAACCTCAACAACAGAGATTCTCTAATTGCAATTATCTCAGATTCCTATTGGGAAACAGACGCTTATTTAAAAGAGAATAAGCGATCCAGCGTTTCGGGTTTAGTTATCACAGGAGGATGGATAGAGGCTCTCTATATTTCTACTAAACTTGCCGAAAAATCTTCAGAAAACAAAGAGATTGTATCAAGAATAGGAGAACAAAAACTAACTCTTAATAATCTTATTGCAATGTTAAATAGTTTTCATGACGAAGAAACTGCAGAAACACTTGCTGACTTAAAAAGTCTTCAAGAAGTCTATAATGGTGTGGGAATTACATATACACGAAAACCACCAACAACAGATGTTAAAACCAAGACCACAACACTGAACACCACTAGCAAAATTATTATCACTGAGGAGCAGTTAAATCAAATATCTGAAAAGGTAGCAACCATAAGGACAAAAATTGTAAAATAGAAATAGCTATGACAAATAGGAACATAAAACTTATTCAAGTATTGATATTAGTATTTGCACTTAGTGCCCCCATAATAGGCTACTCACAGTGTAAAGGGTTTGCAAAACGCAAGTGTTTGCCCGAATTAAAACCTTTTATCCATAATGGACAACTTAATAGTACCACACTAATGGAAGGCGAATCTGCAGAACTTGTTATGACATTTCATGCCAAACAACAGTATCGTGTAATCATTTGTAGTCAGGAAAGTCTGGATAAAGTTGCATTCATTATTATGGATATGGATAGAGAAGTTCTTTTTGATAGTGAAGATGAAGGAAACTCTAATAATTGGGATTTTAACGTAAATGCAACGCAACAGATGATTATTATGGTTTCAGTTCCAAAACCAAAAAAGCATTCTAATGCAAACTTAACCGGAACCATGGTTCAGTCTGGTTGTGTAGCTCTTTTGGTAGGGTTTAAGGAATAAGGATTTAAGGTTTTGTAACTATTATTTTTTTCAGGAATATTTGATCATCCATTACAATCTCAAGAAAGTAAATCCCGGAGGTGCTAATCTGCGGGATTTTTTCATTATAAGCACCTGGAACAAATCTGCCTTTTTTCTCCTCTGATAGCTTTCTCCCCAAGACATCAAAAACAGAAATATTCAATTCTGCTATTTCATTATTAATATAAAAGAAAATAGCGGCTTCATTTGTTATAGGGTTGGGATATACTTTAATGACCGGACTATTATTTCGAGAATTGTTTTTAACAACAACCTGAGAGGTAGTAATAAAATCCCATATTGCTGACCAGTTGGAATAGACAGAATTTTTCATTGTACGCACTCTCCAATAATAGGTTGTTGCCCCCCCCATTAAATTATCCACCAGAAATTCCGTATCAGGAAGATCATCTGAAGTGGAGATATAATTATTGGTCCATGTTACTAAAGCTGGAGAAGAAAAATCATTAGCTGTATCAATTTGAATAAAATACGAATCAACAAAATCCACCGCATTCCAATTTAAGGTAACAGAAAATGGTTGATCTACAGCTCCATTATAAGGAGAAACCAACATAGGGATTGTAGTCGGAGTACCTGAAATATTAATGTCATCTATGTATAGGTTGTTGCCTCCTTGATATAAGTACTCCATCTTGAACTTTAGCCCATCTACATTATCGGATTGATTAAGGTTAATTACATGCTCCATCCACTCGCCGCTGTTAAAAGGTATAAATGACGAGCTAGTAGGAGAAACAGTTGCGAGGGAAGAACCACTCTTTACATATCGCAACAACCATGTCGCACCACAATCCACAGAAACGTAAACCTTCAAGAGATCATTGTCAGAATCTGTTTTCTGGGCAAACGCTACCCTAAACGTAATATTTGCTGCCTGCATGTCACTTAAGTCAAGACTAGGACTTATAAAATAATCTATACGTCCATCTTCATTTCCAGTATAATTATCCATTTTTAGTGACGAGCTACCTGAATAACCTACATTTCCAACTGGCTCCCAGGTATTGCCATTATCTTCATTCACAACTTCCCAATATAGCTCGTCTGAAAAATCAAAATCCTCAAAGCTCTCAAATAGTGGCATAACGGAACCTTCAGACTGTACGACAATATGTGATTGCTTTAATTCCACAAGGACATCTGTACCATTAGTAACCAATAAGTTCACATTATAAACACCAGAGGTATTGTAGGTAATACTTGGGTTAGGCACATTTGCAGTGTTTGGGGTTCCACCTGGAAAACCCCAGATCCATTCTAGCTGCCCATTGTATGACTCATCCTGAAAATTAATTGTGGAGTTTTCACAAATTACGTGTCGGTCAACTGAAAAATCCGCATTGCACAAAACAGCAGATGCTTCAGTACCTGTAAGAGCTAGATTTGCTGCTGTCGCCAGATTGTTTCTATTACTCGCAGAAGAATTCAATGCAGCGTGCATCCTTATTTTCTGTCCTTCGGTTAACATCCGGCCACAAAAGGAGTATTCCATGTAATTTTGCACATTATCTTTTGAACCACAACTTACAGCATCAAGGTCACAAACTGTATTACCTATGGTATTTGGAGTATCTGAAACACCATCATCCATATTACAATTACCTGGTTCTTCTGGATTATTCGAGCTCCCCCATGTATGTGGAAGGTTTAAATAATGTCCTATCTCATGGGTTAGAGAGCGATAATTGCCACCAAATTGACTTCTTCTAAGAACAATACCATCTATCTCTGGACCGGCCCCGGGATAATAGGCGTAACCGCCCGCTCCACTTTCAATACTTTGGACCAACCACACATTTAAATACCTTTCATTGGGCCATCTGACAAGGCTCTTAACACCATCATCAGCAGTATAGGTTTGAGTCGAAGCAGTTCGTGTAATTCCATTTGTGCAATTGCCATCAGGATCTTTTTGGGCAAGACGAAATTCTATTTCGCTATCTGCAGCAATACCTTTAAATGCAGAATCAATGGAACTGGTATCATCATTTAATTTTCTAAAATCATCGTTAATAATTTTCAGTCCATCAAGAATCTGTTGCTCAGAAATATTTTCAGGACCAAAGTTGTGTATAACATGGAAAACAATTGGAATAATATATAGATTACCTTGTTTTGCTTTATTGTTGATTGTAAATTCTTTTGTGAAAGATTCTAATTTTTCCTGATTTGCTGAATAATTCGGGTTTTCTTTCATGTGCTCCTTTACAGCTTGAGCAGTACCGCAATAATGAGTAGCATCCTGAGAGTAGCTAGTCGCTAAAGAACAAAGAATTATCAGTGAAGTTATTTGGAAATGCATACTATGTGTCATTATCTGGCTATTGTAATCTTTGAATAAGAGGATATGTTATCTGTTTCCAGTTTAACCAGGTATATGCCTGGGTGCTTAATGTTGGCCAAAACAAATTGATGTGTCCCAGCAGAGAAAGTTCCATTATCCAATGAATAAACAGTTTGTACCCTTCTGCCCATTAAATCATAAATGTCCAAAGAAAGGTAGGATACCGCCTCCTCAAGAGAAAATACAATATTTGCCTCGCCATAAACCGGATTTGGATATACCTTCAAACTCACTTCGCTTCTTATAAAATCACTAACACTAAGAATAGGTGTCCCATATGTATTAAATCGCCAAGTTGAAGTCCAGTCGGAATTAGCTGATCCATCATTAGTTCTAACCCTCCAATAAATAGTCCAGTTACTATCAAGCCCTGAAAGCTGGTATTCGGTATCCGGCCCATTATCCGATGCATCAATATATGCTTTAGTACCGATTACAAGAAAGGGCGAGTCAAAGGTAGCTACTGTATCAATTTCATATTCATATAAGCTCACTCCTGGTACAGCACTCCAATCTAGTAAAACACTAAACGGTTGTTCAATTGCATAGTTTGATGGTGAAAGAAGGAAAGGCACAGGTTTGTAAGTTCCTGTAATATTGATGTTGTCTATGTAAATATTATTGCCCTGATCAGAATTAAACTCAAACATAAACCTGAAGTTTTCATTTAAAAACTCAGGAAGTATAGCCACACTTGTTATCAAAAGCCAATGGGATGTGTCTGTAGGTGTAAAAGCTGAAGTATTAATCCCATTATTACCATATAGGAAAGGTCCAATAAAGTAGCTGTTTTCAACCCAGGTCTCTCCACAATCATTAGAAATTATTAATTTTAACTTATCGATATTACCACTTGTTTTTTGAGCATATGCAGCTCTGAAAGTTATATTCGCATCTTCCAAAACACTTAGATCCAACAAGGGGCTAATGGCAATATCCTTATCATTCTTAACACTTCCATTAAAATTATCAAGCATAATACTTCCGCCATCACTATCAAAAGAAGTGGTGGTATATTCCCAGGCATTACCTCCTATCCCCTGAATTTGCCAATCAAATCCATTGGCAAATGACTCACTATAAGGCAAATTGGCAGCTACAGAAACTGTAATATAATCCAGACTGGTGGTTGTTGCCTGTCCCGTGTCATTGCCAACGGTTAAAGTAACATCATACGTTCCAGGAGTATTATAAATTACTGTTGGATTTCTTTCCGTTGATGTACTTGGAACACCGCCTGGGAATGACCAACCCCAGGTACAAATACCATTAGTTGATTCATCCTCAAAAAAGATAGAAGATCCAGGGCATACTTCTACCATATCCGAATTAAATGCAACTGAACCCTCATAAACTCCTGTAAGCAAGAGATTCGAAACAGTCGTAAGCTCATTCCTTTGCGCCCAGGTCATGCCAAGAGCTGTACGCATTCTAGCAACTTGTCCTTCAGTGAACATGCCAGGCAAACAAGCGGAGTAATCTAAATAGTTCTGCACATTGTCCAAAGTCCCACACGTAACCTGGTTGGTATCACAACTGAAGTTTCCGGTTCCTTCTGTAAGAGGTGTGTCACTAACATCATCATCCTTATTACAATTTGCAGCTAACCCTGGATCATTTCCGGATCCCCATGTATGCAAAAGGTCAAGCCAATGCCCAACCTCATGGGTCAAGGTACGCTCTCCCACTCCTAAATAGCTATAATCTGCAATTATCCCATCATAGTTGGGAATAAAATGAGCTGTGGAAGGGCGATAGGTATAAGCTGCTGCACCATTTACAGATTGCACAACCCAGATATTCAAATACCTGTTTCTAGGCCAGGGGTTGAGCTTAGCATTATCATCACCTGAAATAGTCAGGCTAGATTCAATACGGTCTATCCCATCGGTAGAGTTTCCACTTGGATCTTTCTTTGCCAATCTAAACTCAATCAGGGCCTCTCCAATAATAGGTTTAAATGAGCCATCAATATCAGCTTGATCTTTATTCCACAACCTGAAATCTTCATTTAAAACCTTCATGGCATCCATAATGGTTTGATCAGGTATGTTTTCTGGCCCATTTTGATGGATCACATGAAATACAGTGGGTATAACCAGGATGTTTGAACATCCTGCCTGTTTCTCCGCACCATGATTTTTTATATATTCCTGGCGTTCCAGAGCGTTTTTTTCTATTGCTTCTTGTATCTGTGGAAACTCTGCAATAAGCTTGTTTGTCATTTCCGTTGTTCCGCACCTTTTAACATTCTGGGCATTGGAAACAGCTATAGCTATATTAAAAAGTAAAAATGCAGGCAAAAATCCTCTTGTAATAAAATAAAGAATCTCCCTTATGTTCATTAGCAGTTACAATAATATTTCAAACATAACCTGAAAATTACAAAATATCTATGGATAATAAAGTCAAAAATAGATGAAGGAGTCAAATATTAGATAAAATGCAATATGTATTGAATGAATTACCATAAGCTAAATACGATAATGGTTTCATTATTTATTGATTGATCTCAATAAACCTCTTAATGTCTTTGGTCCTCCCAAAGACAATAATCATATCAGTTTCATACAGAACCGTAGTAGAACGTGGGATGCCCATAATATGCTTCTCCTTTACGTTCTCGCCATCTCTTTTGATTTCAGACTCTCTTTCAACTGTAATAATATTTAGATTGTATTTATCCTTTAAGCCAATATCCTCCAAGGTCCTGTTCGCAATTCCACGAGGAGTCTTAACCTCTGCAATTTCATAATCGTCGGGCAACTGAAGAAAGGAGCCTATACTAGGGTGAATTAGCTGCTCAGCAACTACAGTGCTGACCTCCATCTCTGGAGATAATATCTCTTGAACCCCAAGCTTTTTTAATATCATGCGTTGCAGGGGTCCCCTAGCACGAGCAATAATCTTTGGCACTTTAAGCTCTAGAAGGTGAACAGTACAAAGCAATAGAGATTCAAAATTCTCCCCAATCGCTACTACCACGGCATCAGAATCCTGTATATTCTGCGTTTTTAATGCTTTTATATCTGTAGCATCCAGGCTCACCGCATAAGCCACATCGTCCTGTATGTTTCGAACCTTATCATCATTACTATCAATGGCAATTACTTCAGCACCTCTTTTAGCAAGAGTTCTTGCTATTTCTGTTCCAAAAAGTCCTAAACCAATGACGGCAAACCTATGCTGTGACATAACTAAATCTTATTGATTATTATCCAAGTGCTTGTTCTATATCGTTGATCAAATCTTCTACATCTTCCACTCCAACACTTAATCTTATTAATGAGTTTACTACACCAGTTTTTTCTCTTTCCTCCAGCGGTATAGCCGCATGAGTCATCGTTGCAGGATGCCCTACTAATGACTCAACACCACCCAAAGATTCAGCCAAAGCAAACAATTTAGTTCTGGTAGCAAAATTAACAGCCGTCTCAAGGGAACCATCCTTTTGTGTAAAGGAAATCATCCCGCCAAAATCTCGCATCTGGATTTTTGCAACTTCAAAATTAGGATGATCTTCAAAACCAGGCCAGTATACTTTATCAATTTTAGGATGTGATTTCAAATATTCAGCAATTCTCTTCCCATTTTCACTATGTCTCTCCATTCGAAGATGAAGTGTTTTTATTCCACGCAGAACCAGGAAACAATCCTGAGGGCCTGGAACTGCCCCACAAGTGTTCTGTATGAAAGATAATTTTTCTGCTAATTCATCATCATTACAAACCAAGGCACCCATAACCACATCTGAATGCCCACCTAAATATTTTGTTGCAGAATGCATTACTATATCAGCACCCAAATCCATAGGGTTTTGCAAAAATGGAGAAGCAAAAGTGTTATCCACACCAAGCAAGATTTTATTTTCTTTCGCAATATCAGCAACTGATTGAATATCCGTGATGTTCATCAAAGGATTGGATGGAGTTTCAATCCAAATCATCTTTGTTTTAGCATTAATAAAATTCTTTACATTCTCAGGATCAGACAAATCCACAAAATGAAAAACAATTCCATAATTGGAATATATCTTTGTAAAGATCCGGTATGTACCACCATATAGATCATTGTTGGCAATTATTTCATCACCTGACTTAAATAGCTTAATAATAGTATCTATAGCCCCCATACCACTTCCAAAACAGAATCCATGGATTGCATTCTCAATGGCTGCAATATTGTTCTCCAAAGCCGTACGTGTCGGATTCTTTGTTCTGGAATATTCATAGCCTTTATGATCTCCAGGGGCTTTCTGTATATATGTTGAGGTTTGATATATGGGTGGAATTATAGCCCCAGTACTTTGGCCTTCATTTAAACCTTTGTGTATCGCTTTAGTTCCAAACTTCATTCTTCAATATTTTGAGCAAATGTATCAAATATTTGCATTAGAAATCAGCAAGATGAAGGTCTTTTTTATGAGAACGATTCATTGCTTTTCAATCAGGATTATCACTGCTAAAAACTCTTTTAATCCATATTGGGAGTATAACGGCTCCAATAATCAAATAAGGGTAATAACTTATCAGTCTCCATATTAATGCCATTGAAGGGCCCAGTCCCTTTGGAATAATCTCCCCTAGAAAATCTACGAACACTACCTCAGCAAATCCACTGCTCCCCGGTGTCGGGCTGACCAACATAATAACCCACATCAACAATTGCCTGCCATAAATCAGGATATGATCATATAGACCCAAACTCATTACAATGAGAATTAAGAAGTTCACTACCCAGAACCTCGCTGTCCAGCTAACCAAGGTAGCAAGACCTGTTTTGATCCAGTATCTTTTGGGTTTTCCTTTGATCTCTTTTGATGCTATAATAAGATCGTCTCCGGCTTTTGCAGCACCTATCCTCCATTTCCGCAAGAACGGAAGCGAGAACACCTTAATAAAAACCCATTTGATAAGTCTTGGGTTGTAAAAAAGCGCGTACAGAATAATTAGCGTATAGGTTAGCAAGAACAAATAGCCAAACAAAAAAAAGTAAAACAAACCATAACCAAAGGTCATGTCTTCAACTGAAGTAATGCCAGAAATAGAAAACAATTTATCACCACCAATTAAAAAATATAGAATAGGCACCATAACAATGTAAAACAATTCATCTAGCATTGAAGAAACCATAACTATTGCTGTACTCTTCCCCACATTTGATATTTCCTTATGCACAATAAATATAGCCACTGCAGACCCGCCAACGATTGAAGGTGTTATTGCAGAAGCAAATTCCCACAACATAATAACCTGGAAACTCTTTTTCCAGCTTAGTTCTTTATCAGTTAAAATCCTTATCCTATACATATAGGCTAAATCTCTAAGAAACATCATAACTATCGCCATAATACCAAAAATACCAGCATGCCAGGTCCAGTCAATTTTCAAAAAGGCTGCAACATCAAAATCTTTATATAATAACCAGGTTGCCACAATAAAACCAACAAGAATTGGATAAATTATTCTTGAAGGCTTAAGTGTGTTGATTAATTTGCTTTTATCCATATACAATTAAACCAATGGTAATTTTATCTTTGGTAATCAAATTATCTGACTATTAAAGATTTAATCCGAATTGTGAAGTTATCTGATTATTCTTTGTGTTCAAAATAAATTAGATGAACATGGAATATTTTCAACAAATTTAACTGCATGAATAAAAAATTATATGCTCATTTTTTTCTCGTTGTCGCAAATCTAATTTATGGTGCAAGCTATACAATTGCAAAAGAGGCCATGCCTGAATACGTTCAGCCATTTGGCTTTATTTTAATCCGGGTAATTGGAGCTGTTTTATTGTTTTGGACGCTGAGATTATTTGTTTCTTATGAAAAAGTAGACAACAAAGACTATTTGAAACTCGCTATATGTGGCTTATTTGGTGTTGCCATCAACCAAATGCTGTTCTTTAAAGGCCTAAGCATGACCACCCCAATAAATGCAGCAATAATTATGACATGCAATCCAGTAATGGTTTTACTTTTCTCTGCGCTCCTAATAAAAGAGTCCATTACAATCAAAAAAAGTATTGGCATTGTACTGGGAATCAGTGGAGCTATAATACTTATTTTAGGCAGCGTTGAGGCATCATTCTCTCAAAATTCATTTAATGGAGACCTTTTTGTTTATATTAATGCCACCTCCTACGCATTATATCTTGTACTTGTGAAGCCATTAATGAAAAAATACCAGCCAATCACAATTATCACCTGGATATTTACATTTGGGTTATTTTATGTTTTTCCCTTTGGCATACAAGAAATGTTAAATGTAGAATGGTACAATCTGCCATTAACAATATGGGGTGCGATTTTATTTATTGTTGTCCTTACAACTTGTGTAGCCTATCTGATAAATGTTTCTGCCCTTAAGCATCTAAGCCCTACCACGGTAAGTTATTACATCTACTTGCAACCATTATTTGCCGCTATTGTTGCGATTGGTTTTGGAAAGGATTATCTTAATTTAAATAAATTAAGTGCAGCGGCTTTAATTTTTGCAGGGGTTTATCTGGTCAGCACCGGTGCTAAATCTGGCCAAAAAAAGGAGGTTCAGTGATGGATCTCATTTTAAGGTGATGTAAGGCTTAATGATTATTTTTGTAAAATAAAATCAAAGTGATGATACAATCAATGACAGGGTATGGAAAGGCAGGCCTCAGTCTAAAAACTAAAATCTTTTGGGTTGAAATCAGGTCTGTTAACAGTAAACTCTTTGACCTTACTCTACATGTCCCAAATGGATTAAAATCATTAGAACCAGAACTTCGAAAAGTACTGCCAAAACTATTAGAGAGGGGGAAAGTTGACCTTAGAATGGGATTCGAAAAAGAAGCCTCTGCAGAAGGAATAAAGATCAACAAAAGTGTCGTTAAAAAATACCATGCAGAATTTAATAAACTCGCCAAAGAATTGAATCTTGATGGTAACCTAAGCATAAGTCAGCTGATCAGCTTGCCTAAAGTGTTTAACCAGGAAGATCCCAGCTTATCTAAATCAGATATTTCAAAAATAAACAAAGCGGTTAAGGAAGCAATCCAAGAACTTTTAGATTTTAGAAAATGGGAAGGAAAGGCGCTTGAGAAAGACATCTTGAAAAGAATCAAAGCTATAGAAAAAGGCATAAAAAAAACGGATGCCTTTGAAAAAAGAAGAATTACTAGGTTAAGAGCAAAATTATCTAAACATATAAACCAAAACCATTCAATTTATAAAATTGACAATAATCGATTTGAACAAGAAATAATATACTATTTGGAGAAGTTGGATGTAACTGAGGAAAAAATCAGGCTGGCTGCCCATTGTTCTTTTTTTCAGAAAACAGCAAAATCAAAAGTGTCCTCTGGAAAAAAACTCAACTTTATTGCTCAAGAAATTGGCAGAGAAATCAACACATTGGGCTCCAAAGCAAATGATGCTGTTATCCAAAAAATAGTAGTAGAAGCTAAAGACGATTTGGAAAAAATCAAAGAACAATTGTATAATGTATTATAAATGAGATTAAAGTGATGAAGGGTAAACTACTAATTTTATCAGCTCCCTCAGGAGCGGGTAAAACTACAATTGTACATCACTTGCTTATGCAAGATTTAGGTCTTTGCTTCTCAGTTTCAGCTTGTAGTAGAGAAAAAAGACATAATGAAACTAACGGAAAGGATTACCATTTTATTGGGAGGGAAAAATTCAAAGATCTTATAGCCAAGAAGGATTTCCTTGAGTGGGAAGAAGTTTATCCTGATCAATTTTATGGAACTTTAAAATCTGAAGTGAATACTATGATTGAATCAGGCAAAAATGTAATTTTTGATGTGGATGTGGTTGGTGCCTTGAACATAAAAAAACATTACGGCGATCGTGCTTTATCTGTATTTGTACAGCCACCATCCCTAGAAAAACTTAAGCAGCGTCTTATAGAAAGATCAACAGAATCAGATGAAAACCTTAAAAGGCGACTGGAAAAAGCAACAAAAGAACTTAGTACTGCTATTAAATTTGATAAAATCCTGGTTAATGATGTCTTAGAAATCGCACTTGAAAAAGCAGAAGTAATAGCAAGTGAATTCCTTGCAAGATGATGCCAAAGAATGAAGCCATAATTAATTTTATATCAAATTCGGCTATCAATCAGAAGACCCAATAAAAGCAAAACCCTAATAATTGTAAATAAATGAAAAAAGGTCTTTTTTTTGGTTCTTTTAATCCCATCCATAAGGGCCATATACAAATAGCAACATTTTTTCTTGATAATGCAGGGCTGGAAAACATCTGGTTTGTTGTGTCCCCAAAAAATCCATTAAAAGACAAAAAATCACTCCTTGACGTTGCGCACCGAATTGAGTTGGTCAACCTTGCTCTTGAATTTAACCCAAAGATGATTTGCTCTGAGATAGAGATGAAATTGCCTATACCATCCTACACTATTGATACATTAGATTTTATTAAAGACAAATATCCAGACCAGAAGTTTGTAATAATTATGGGAACTGATAATCTAGAGTCTATCGATAAATGGAAAGATTATAATCGGATACTAAATGAGTATCAAATTTATGTTTATCCAAGAAACGGATTTGATGGCGGTGCTTTTATCTCCTATCCAACTATAAAACTATTCCATTCTGAATTTCTTGACGTTTCAGCAACAGAATTACGTAAAAAGATCAGGCAAGAGACTGCAGATCAATGGCTGCCAGAGAAAGTTGCAAGCCTTATTAAAGAAAGAGAATTTTATATGTAAAAGAGCATTAATTAATTGCTCTCCAAAATTTGAAATAACTCATCGAGTTTAGGAGTAAGTATTATCTCAATACGCCTGTTCTTTGCTTTTCCTTCTGAAGTTTTGGTATCATTTACTGGCAAATACTCACTTCTGCCGGCGGCAGTCAGACGACTAGGATCAACCTTGCTGTTTTCTTTAATAATCCTTACTACGGCAGTAGCTCTGAGAACAGAAAGATCCCAATTATCTTTAATGGAACCACCACTACTTTTATACTTATCTGTATCAGTATGGCCCTCTACAAGCACATTTACATCCTCATTTTCTTCCAACACTTTGGCAAGCTTTAGCAATGCCGATTTCCCCTTTGGATCGACACTAGTACTTCCAGAGGGGAAAAGCAACTTGGCTTCAAGTGAAACATATACTTTTCCGTTTTTTGTCTCAACACTAAGCCCTTTGTTTTTAAAGCCCTTTAGTGCCGAAACCACTTTGTCCTTAAGCTCATTAACAGCCCTGTCTTTATCTGCCAACATTTGCTCCAGCTCATTAACACGGGTAGCTCTTTCTTGTAATTCATCTCTAGTAGCATCGAGAGCTGCTTTCTTCATTCCCAGGGCTTTTTCCAAAGAACGAAGTTCATCTTCTCGTTTTTGCAAATCAACTTCTGTTAGCTGTAGTTTTGACATCAAGCTTGTATTCTGACTTTGGTTTCCTGCTAATAGTTCCCGGTTTTTCTGCAGCAAAATCTCATAAAGCTCATTAATCTGATTGTAGTTCTTAGTCATTAAGGCAATGGATTTTCTCAATATACCCGTATCTGTTTTTAAACCCTTTAATTTCTTCTCATAATCCTCTAAGGTGGCCTTCATCTCATTGTATTCAGTAGACAGCTTTTCATTCTGCTCTTTCAATATGGCGTTATCTTTTTCACATCGCTCATTTTTCTTTTTTAAATCTTCAACAATTCTTGGAGATACACAAGCTGCCAAAAAAGACAACAAAAACAAAAGGAAGATACCTGAGTAAAAACGGTTTAAAATCATAGTGTAAAGATAAGAGATTAGCAATTGTGCAAATATACAAAGGATTATTATTTACACATCGTGGTGTTAATAAAATCAATGCCTGCGAAACATATTTGTTCAATAAATCGTTTCTTTTATAAGAAATATTGCATTGCCAATGAAAAAATTGCATAAAAATTGGATTACAGAAAAGCACCTGGATTTTGAATATAAGAAATATGTCTTGCTTGCATATCTGAAAAATGTATCAAAAAGCTTTAGTCAATCTATGCTTTACCCCTATTTTTCAGATTTGAAAGAGCATTATAACGATCTGACAAACCTCCAAGATTGCATGGATGCCGTTTTTGATGGTTGCCAAAAAACTATCGCTGGATTCGACTTTGAGCAAATGGCTGTATTATACAATCAGGACTCTAAGAAAAGATGGGTTGAAGATCTTGATAAGATACTTGAATTTTCTTTATCAAAAATTACAACAAGCCTGAAAGATGGCGAAACTATATTTGATTTTTTGCAAAGCCATATTCAAGTTCGCACCGTTGGTATTGCGCCCCTAAACAACAATGAAGGTTATCTGTTTTTAACAAATATGCAAAAAAATACAGTGATGGTATATTCGTATATAATAACAATATTCGACAAACCAGATGTACACCAAAGGAAGATGCATACACAATATCTGGCCTCTTATAACAATACCCTTAGAAACACTAACGAATCCATCAAAAGAGATCTAATAAAAGGAAATAAAGACCTTCCCAATCCTGCAACTTATTCAATAGAAGCAGACATCTCAATCCCAATTAACGAAACAATGCTTCCAATGGCCAAACAATTAATCGGAAAACATATTTCTGAAACAAGTATCAACTGATCTTAATAATCAAAGCCACAGATTATCAATACTTTCTTCGCCTCTTGAAACCTAATTGTTCTTTTCAGAAAGCAAAAGATTGGTAGTTGCTACACGATTTTGATAAATATCTATCGGTTTATTTATCCTACTTTTAAAAAATGATAATTTAGCATTCATCACATAATGGTTGCTCCATATAACTATGAAAATTAATTATCCCCTTTTAATTGATGGAGGTCTTTCCAACCAACTTGAAAAACAGGGACTTGACCTAAACCACAGTTTATGGTCTGCAATATTACTGGAAACCAATCCAGAAGCGATCATTCAAGCTCATCTAGCATATTTAAAGGCAGGAGCCCAATGTATTATTACTTCTAGTTACCAAGCTTCAGTAGATGGTTTTATGTCAGAAGGCTATGATATGGAAAAAGCCCATAGGCTAATTAAAAGCGCTGTACTACTGGCCGAGGAAGCTATTAAACGGCATATATCAACAGAGTCTCCTGTGCAAAAGCCTCTTATTGCAGCAAGTATTGGCCCCTATGGTGCCTTTCTGGCTAATGGCTCTGAATATACTGGTGATTATGGAGTAACTGATGAGATACTGAGCAAATTTCACAAAACACGAATCTCATTATTGGATGATTCTAAGGCAGATTTTTTTGCCTGTGAAACCATACCAAGCTTTCAGGAAACAAAGGTCTTGGCAACCTTACTAAAGACCACTAAAAAACCAGCCTGGGTGTCTTTTTCGTGCAGAGATGGCCAGCACCTCAACGACGGTACCCACATTGGTAAATGTGCAACATTATTGGCCAGCCACCCTACAGTGTTTGCTATAGGGGTGAATTGCACACCCCCTAAATACATATCAGGGTTAATAAAAACTATAAAAGAAGAAGGATGGACAAAAAAAATAGTGATGTATCCTAATTCAGGAGAAGTATATCACGCAAAAAGTAAAACATGGAGGGGTGTTTCAGACCCCCAAATATTTGCAGAAATGGCCAAAGAATGGGTAGACTTAGGAGCTGATTTAATAGGCGGATGTTGCAGGATAGGACCTGAGCATATTAAAAATATGAATGCATTTTTCTCAGGATTACATGGATTAAGGACTTAGATGATATTGAATTACTGTATGGTGGTCTGTTTTGTTAGAAAAACCTTCTTGATTTTAATTGATATGCGGAAATCGTCAACCCTGTGTGTTGAATAGGTTGATGAACACTTAAAACCTTACCCCCATAACAAGGATATCATCCACCTGCTCGGTATCTCCTTTCCATTCAGCCATGGTGGTTTCTAAGATGGCCTTCTGCTCGTTCATGGTTTTGTCCTGTATAGATAGCAGCAGCTTCTTGAAGTTCTTCATCATGAACTTCTTATCCTTTGGGCCTCCAAACTGATCTGGGTAGCCGTCGGAGAACAGGTAGACCGTATCTCCCTTTTCCAGCTTCAGCTCGTGGTGGGTAAAAGGCTTTTGTGCTCCTGTATGGAAACCAACGGGCTGCTTGTCGGCCTTTGTCTCTAAGATCTCCCCTTTTCTTATGAGCAACAAGGGGTTATAAGCCAGTGAATACTCCAAAGTGCCGTTCTTGTTCCAGCTGCAGAGCACAGCATCCATGCCGTCTTTCTGGGTTCCTGCTTCTTCTGTTTGCTTTAAAGCGTTGATAAATCCCTTTCTAACCTCAAAGAAAATCTCGTTGGGTGATGCCTTTTTCCACCACAGCCTCATCCAACAGCGATGAACCTATCATACTCATAAAGGCACCGGGTACGCCGTGGCCTGTACAATCACAAGCAGCTAGATAGACTTTATCGTTGTGGTGCTGCATCCAGTAGAAGTCACCGCTTACAATATCCTTGGGCTGAAAGAGGACAAAGCCTTCTGGCAATAGCGAGAGATCTTCTTCCGACGGCAGTAAAGCCTTTTGTATGTTCTCTGCATATTGGATGCTATCCATTATGTCCTTTTTCTGTTCTTCTACCAGTTCCTTCTGCTCTTCTATCACTTTTTTCTGCCTGCGGGTAACCTGCAAGCGGTTCAAGATGAAAAAGGCAAAGAGTAGTACGATTACAAGGCCTCCCCCTGCGGAGTAGGCAATTAGCTGCTGGCGCTTTTCTCTTTCTGCAGAAAGAGCCATCTGTTCCTGGTGCTTGGCTTCTTCCAGCGCCTGCTCTTTTTCGTATTTGTATTTGTATTCTTGCTGTATGATGGCTTCCTTGTTTTCTATACTAAGCATGCTGTCGCGCATTTCAATATACAACTCGTGCATAACAAGTGAGTGGTCATATTTTCCCAACTTTTTGTAGAGTTTCCATAAATTTCTAGAAGCATCTTTAATGAGTTGCACATTACCTGTTTTCTGAGCAATGTTCAATGCTTTAGAGCATTTCTCAAGGGCTTTGTGATATTCACCCTCTTCAATATATATATCTCCAATACTATTCAAGGAGGAAGAAATGCCATTTTCATCTCCCAGCTCCTCACATTTTTTTAAGCTTCTGTTGTAATAATCTATGGCTTTGGCGTAATCGCCTTGTTCATTATAAATGACACCAATGTTATTCAAAGACTGAGCAATGCCATCTTTATCTTCTATCTCCTCTCTTATATTCAAGCTTCTGGTGTAATACTCTATCGCTTTCTTGTAATCACCCTGTTCTATATAAATAACTCCAATGTTATTCAAAGATGTAGCAATACTTCTTTTATTTCCCAGCTCCTCTAGTATTTTTAAGCTACTGTTGTAATATTCTATGGCTTTCTCGTAGTCGCCCTGATCTTTATAAATAATTCCAACGTTATTTAAAGAGGAAGCAATACCATATTTATCTTCTATCTCCTCTCTTATATTTAAACTTCTGGTGTAATATTCTATTGCTTTCTTGTAGTCGCCCTGATCTAAATAAACACTTCCAATGTTTCCCAAAGAGGCAGCAATACGTTTCTTATCTCCCAGCTCCTCTTTTATTTTTAAGCTTTTAGTGTAATAGTCTATGGCTTTGGCATAGTCGCCCTGATAATAATAAATAAGTCCAATGTTACCCAAAGAGCTAGCAAAGCCACTTTTATCTCCTATCTCCTCTTGTATTTTTAAGCTTTTAGTGTAATTTTCTATGGCTTTGGCGTAATCGCCTCGATTTGCAAATGATACTCCTTGCGTGATTAAAGCATTTGCCATCCATTTTTTATTATTTACAGATTCTGCAAATTCGTATTCCATTTGTGCAAAATAAAATGCACTGTCTGGCTGAGAAAGCAAATAACCATCTACCACTATTTTTTGCATGGCTTTTAATCGGTTGGTGTCAGGCTGGGTTTT
Source organism: Flavobacteriales bacterium (assembly GCA_012965625.1). Classification (GTDB taxonomy): domain Bacteria; phylum Bacteroidota; class Bacteroidia; order NORP154; family NORP154; genus UWMA-0041. The sequence goes on from DTSC01000220.1 coordinate 29,598, forward strand.
GTCGTTCCACACCCCCCAGAGGGAGTCGAGGTTTAGCGCTGAGGCTAAGGATAGCCAAAGGCAGAGGGAGGTTATGAGGGTTAGGCGTTTGTTCATTTTACTAAAGTAAGGAAAAACCTGGTTCCAAATTGCTTGTTATTATTATGTACTTTTTCATCAGGAAAAAGTACATAATAATAACAAGCAATTTGGAAT
>DTSC01000221.1 GCA_012965625.1 Flavobacteriales bacterium
GGCATTTAGGTCCGGATTATATTTTTTAACCCGGGTTATGTAGTATTCCAATAATTCGGAACTGCTGATTTCTTTGTTTCTTATCATTTCGGCTAATTTGTTTGCCGATTTAAAAGCTAGTATATCCATGTTATCTCCCTTTATTTACTATAGATAAAATATAAATTTTCAGGAAGGAAAATAATGGTATCTGTGACTTAAATTTCTAATTCTGTTGTTGAAATAACTATACCGTCCTCATCCGCATAAAGGTATTCACCATCCTCTATCGTAATGTCTCCAAAACTCAAGGCAACACCATATTCACCCCCATTATCCTTATTGGATTTTTTCGGATGGGAGGCAAGCGCTTTAACTCCCACGTTTTCTTCCTTGAGTTCATTTTGGTCTCTGACGCAACCATTTATAATTATGCCTGACCAGTTATTCTTACTAGCGAGAGCCGCGAGATTGCCTCCCAGTAAAGCGCAATTCATTGAACCTTGACCATCTACCACCAAAATTTTTCCAGTTCCATCTCTTTCAAGAGTGGCTCTTACCTTGGTATTGTCATCATAGGTTTTAAGCGTAACAACTTTTCCAAAAAATGTAGCTCTTCCTCCAAAATCCCTAAAAATAGGTTTTACTATACGAACATTATCGAAATATTTATCGCAAATATTTGTGGTTGGAAGCATTAAAGTTTTTATTCGGCAGCTTCAAATTGATCTGTCTCAGTTGAATCATCAAGAGCGGTTGTTGAAGATTTTCCACCACCAGCCGTTTCAGATACCAAATCAAAGTATCCTGCGCCCACTTCTCTTTGATGTCTGGTAGCTGAATATCCCGATTTTTCAGACGCAAACTCAGCTTGTTGAAGCTCTGAATATGCCAACATTCCGCGATCTCTATACTCTGAGGCCAACTCAAACATTCCATGATTCAATTGATGGAACCCAGCAAGTGTCACAAACTGATATTTGTATCCCATTTTCCCCAGTTCTTCTCTGAATACCGCAATAGTATCCTTATCAATATTAGCCTCCCAATTGAAACTTGGAGAACAGTTATAAGCTAACATTTGATCTGGAAATTCTTTCTTAACTGCTTCTGAAAACTCTTTAGCCACTTCAAGGCTTGGAATAGATGTTTCCATCCACAAAAGATCGGCATGCGGAGCATAAGCAATTCCTCTTTTAATACAGTGTTGAAGACCTGTACCTTCTTTAATACGATAAAATCCCTCAGGGGTACGATCATCTTTATCAATGAATTCGTGGTCTCTTTCATCCGCATCTGAAGTAATAAGTTTTGCACTCTCCGCGTCTGTTCTAGCAACTATTAACGTTGGAACACCGCATACATCTGCAGCCAGTCTAGCAGCATTAAGATTCCTAACATGTTGTTTAGTGGGTATTAAAACTTTACCACCCATATGACCGCATTTTTTTTCGGAAGAAAGCTGATCTTCATAATGAACTCCAGCAGCTCCCGCCTCAATGTAAGCTTTCATAATTTCAAAGCAATTTAACGGACCACCAAAACCAGCTTCTGCGTCAGCAACTATAGGTGCAAACCAATCTCTCTTGGCCCCCCCTTCAGAGTGCTCTATTTGATCTGCCCTTTGTAAAGTTCTATTTATTTTTTTAGCCAGCTCGGGACCCGAGTTTGCAGGATATAAACTTTGATCAGGATATGTGGTTCCTGCCGTATTGTTATCTGCGGCAACTTGCCAACCTGAAAGGTAGATTGCTTTTAATCCTGCACGAACCATTTGCATGGCTTGGTTGCCCGATAAAGCCCCTAAAGAAGACACCTGGTCTTCCGTATGGAGAAGTTCCCATAGACGATTGGCCCCTCTTGTTGCAAGGGTATATTCTATCTGAACTGATCCTCTTAATTTTTTTACTTCTTCAACTGAATAAGGTCTCTCTATTCCATCAAATCGATCTTTGGGTGCCGATGGAATTAAATCATAGAAACTTTTTGACACATTCAATCCTTTCAAAAAAATAAAACCTAATTAGAAATAGATATTATTTCTTCATAAGCTTGTAGGGTTAAGAATTCTTTACATTCAGGACATATAGACATTTTTTCAAATATTTCAACAGCTTTTTCATAATTTCCTTTTCTCCAATAATCGTCACCTAGAAGCTCTTTCAACTTTTTCATTTCATCTGCAAGAATTTCTTTGAATAGACTCTCATCTACTGTTCTCCCGTCATCAAGATTTGTAGAATGCTTAAGCCATTGCCATATTTGTGCCCGCGAAATCTCAGCTGTAGCGGCATCCTCCATGAGGTTGTAAAGAGGAACAGCGCCTCTTCCACCTAGCCAGGCTGCAATATACTGGACACCAACTCTTACGCATTCTCTTATTCCTTTTTCAGTTCTTTCTCCTTGATGTACTTTTAAAAGGTCTTTTTGGGTAATAGAAATATTATCCAAGGACATATCTAGCTGATTATTGCCTGGTATCTTGTTATCAAAGACTTCCAAAGCAATGGGAACCAAGCCTGGATGAGCTACCCAAGTTCCATCATGACCATTATTGGCTTCTCTTTCCTTGTCATTTCTTACCTTTTCAAAAGCTTGTTCGTTTGCTTGGTCATCGTTCTTAACCGGAATTTGTGCAGCCATACCTCCCATGGCGAATGCCCCTCTTTTGTGACAAGTTTTAATGAGAAGCAAGGAATATGCACTTAAAAAGGCCTCACCCATAACCACCTGGGATCTGTCAGGGAGTATATAGTTCGAATTTAATGCGAGTCTTTTTATATAGCTAAAAATGTAATCCCATCGACCACAGTTTAGTCCGACAATATGATCTCTTAGCTCGAAAAGAATTTCATCCATTTGAAAAGCTGCAGGTAGTGTTTCAATTAAGACAGTTGCCTTGCAGGTTCCTATTGGAATATTTAAAGACTTTTGCGTATGCTCAAAAACTTCATTCCACAGCCTCGCC
>DTSC01000222.1 GCA_012965625.1 Flavobacteriales bacterium
TTCTATGGAGGCAATCACAAAATCTAGCTTTGCTCTTTTTTTATAATATGAAAAATATTGATAGAGTTCTTCCTCTGATTTTGCAAGTCCATTATCAGCGTATTTTGTTACATAGGGAGTAAAATCAGGATATAACCTCGATTCAGGCCATTTTCCATGCAACGTTGTTTTCATAAAATTCCCAATTAGTAAGTCGTCAAAAATTTTATAGTGGATTGCTGCCATAAATGAATTTCTTGGGCATTCAAAGGTGACTCCACGGTTAAAATGACGTTTTCTTAATTCAATTGTATGGATTACCCCTCCTACCTTAACATTTATAAAGTCCATGTTTTTTGAGAGGTGACTAATGGACGTAAAATAGTCTTTTATGGCCTTCACATCATTTTGTTCTAGCATTTCGTGAGGATCATCTCCAAATTCAATGGGGTCTATAATGCGATCAGGATTTTCTTTTGGGTTGAGAGAATAATATTCCCCTGTAGTGCAATGATAGCGAACATAGGCCGGTAATAAAATAGAATTAGGATTATTATATCCCTCTTCAAATGAATTGTTATCAGCAATGTATTTATTCGCCCAGATGGAGTCTTTTCGCTGATACTTGTGGGCAGTACTAAAAGGGATTATATGATTGGTTTTATAGCTTTTTGACAGTCGCGAAAGATGAACGCCTAAAGGAGGGGAATGTATTAGGCGATGATCATGTTTTCCCATTTTGTCATAGTAATTTACATGTGTTGCTTCTCCATGGCCAACGGTGGTTAATAAGAAAGAGTCTTTGTATTTCAGTATTTCACGTCTGACAAACCTACCCCATCCATAATCAAATGCGTCGTTTAGATTAACAAATAATTTCCCATCGATATCAATGAGGAGAATAGCATCTTGATTAATATCAGCTATGCACAAGACCTTTATTTTTTCAGATAGATTTATCCATTTACGGTCGGGCAAAATTGCAACATCAAATCCTATGGCTTTAAGCTCTTTAGAAATTCTTCCTCCAAAATGATCTGGCAGTAATACTTTATTACCCTTTTCAAGCAGAACCTTTATGGATTCAGGGTTTAAGTGATCAGGATGTCCATGTGAAAACCAAAGGTATTTTGAATTAAAAATAGCTTCTTTTTGTTCTGCGGGTACTTCGTGAGGTAGTTTCCAGCTTCCAAAATAGGCACTTCCGTCAATCCAGGGGTCAGTAGAAATAATGGGGGTCCCTTGGTCATAACAGATAAGAATAGAACTACCGATAACGTCAATTCCAAAATCATCCATCATATTGCTCTTCGTTAACAAGTGCATTAATTCCCTTTAGGGTTCTATTCTTCTGCGCGAATTCCTCTTCAAACTTGCTTGTTTTCTGTTTCCTTTAGCTATATGGTAATCCTAGCAATTTTCCAAAACATGTACACCGCAAGGTATACTATAAAAACACATAAACCCCGCATAATGCGAGATTTTCTTGGCTGCTCCCCCTCTAGGACTCGAACCAAGGACCCTCTGATTAACAGTCAGATGCTCTAACCAAGTAGGATGCTGGTTTTCAAGTGTTTACACGATACGATTTTTTAAACTGTCTAAACACTGCCAAAATGAAACTAGTTTATCCCAAAGTACATAATGAGCAGAAGCTCAAAACCTAACCCCCATAACAAGGATATCATCCACCTGCTCGGTATCGCCTTGCCACTCAGCCATGGTGGTTTCTAAGATGGTTTTTTGCTCGTTCATGGTTTTGTCCTGGATAGTTAGCAAGAGCTTTTTGAAGTTTTTCATCATGAATTTCTTGTCCTTTGGCCCGCCGAACTGGTCGGGGTAACCGTCGGAGAATATATAGATCGTATCTCCCTTTTCTAATTTCAGCTCGTGGTGGGTAAAAGGCTTCTGTTCTCCTGTATGGAAGCCTACGGGCTGGCGGTCGGGTTTGAGTTCCTTCATTTCCCCAGCCTTAATGATAAGCACAGGGCTGTAGGCAGCGGCTAGCTGCAGGTTAGATTGCTTGTCCCAGGCAATGAGGACTGCATCCATTCCGTCTTTCTGTGTATCTCCTGTTTGCTTGAGTGCGTTGATAAATCCTTTCCTTACTTCAAAGAATATTTCGTTAGGTTTGGTGATGCCTTTTTCTACTACAGCCTCATCCAAAAGTGAAGAACCTATCATGCTCATAAAAGCTCCGGGAACTCCGTGACCCGTGCAATCACAGGCAGCGAGGTACACACGATCGTTGTGGTGCTGCATCCAATAAAAATCTCCGCTTACAATGTCTTTGGGCTGGAAGAGCACAAAGCCGTCAGGAATTAAAGAGAGCTCCCGCGCAGAGGGCAAGAGCGCCTTTTGTATGTTCTCTGCATAGTGGATGCTATCGGTAATATCCTTTTTCTGCTCTTCTACCAGCTCTTTCTGCTGTTCTATCACCTTCTTCTGCCTGCGGGTAATTTGCAAGCGGTTTAAGATGAAAAAGGCAAAAAGGAGTACCATTACAAGGCCTCCTCCTGCTGAGTAGGCAATGAGCTGTTGACGCTTTTCCCTTTCTGCTGAAAGGGCCATCTGTTCCTGGTGCTTGGCTTCTTCCAGTACCTGCTCTTTTTCGTATTTGTACTTGAATTCTTGTTGTATGATGGCTTCCTTGTTTTCTATACTAAGCATGCTGTCGCGCATTTCAATGTATAGCTCGTGCATTTCAAGGGCCTGGCTGTGCTTTCCCAGCTTTTTGTAGGTTTCCCATAAATTATTAGAAGCATCTTTGATATTGAAAACATTACCTATTTCCTGTGCAATGCTCAGTGCTTTTGTGCTTTTCTCCACAGCTTTGGCGTAATCGCCCAGTTCTTGATAAATAACTCCAATGTTAATTAAAGAGGCAGCAATGCCACTTTTATCTCCCAGCTCCTCATTTATTTTTAAGCTTCTGGTGTAATAATCCATTGCTTTGGCGTAATC
>DTSC01000223.1 GCA_012965625.1 Flavobacteriales bacterium
TTTGAATATTTGTCTTGCTTTCATAATGTTTTTATTTAGTTAAAGTTATGTTTCCTGATTCATAGAACTCTGTTCCATTAGAGAAAAAGCCAGCCAGCGTGTACGCAAATACAGCGGAGTTCAATGGCTCGCCTGTTTGTTTATAAGTTCCATCCCATCCTATACCGTACGAACAACACTGTCCGTCACTTCGTGTTGCCGCACTTGCATCATTTGTTTCATATACGTTTCCCCCCCATCTATTATAGATCTTCAGCTCAAGCGACTCAACACCTCTTCCATACACGTATAGCCTATTGTGCTCCAAATTCTCGCTACTGATGGAAAAGACATTGGGTACATAGACCGCATACTCTTCTGGCAACACTGTTACGGTTACTTGTGCGTTGTTTATACAGCCAAGGGAATCGCTAACGTTAACCCAATAGGAGGTAGTAGTTGTGGGACTAACAGAAATGCTGCTACCGGCCTGGCCAGTACTCCACGAATAAGTAGTACCACCAGAGGCCGTAAGAATGGCAGTTGCTCCCGACATTATTGTGGTGTCATTGCTCATTTGAACTGAAAGCGGACTAGATACTGTAAGATTTGTGGTCACCACACTGTCGCAGTTTTCCACATTTAAAAAGGAATCAACATACAATCCGGTTGTGGTTTGATAGGCTCCGTTGAGTAGAATGCTGTCCCCAAAACACAGAGATGTATCTGCGGAAGAAGAATTCGTAGCTCCGACGGTTAAGTTCGTTATTCTGATGCTGTCACAACCTCCGCTAGCAATAAGTGAATCAGTGTATATTCCAGATGTGGTCTGGTAGCTTCCTCCAATATATGAACTATCCCCGCTACAAATACTACTGCTAAAGTTCAGAACAAACTGACTAGCAACAGTGAGTGTCACTCGGATAATGCTATCGCAACCCAAGGTAGTAGATAAGGTATCATCATATTCGCCTGAAGTGGAATAATAAACTCCTCCTATTGAAACACTATCACCTGTGCAAACGTTGATCGTTTCTGGAGTTACATAGGCTGGGTTAACTGTTAGAGTAACTCGAATAATACTATCACAGCCTAAAGAGGAAGATAAAGTATCATCATAAATACCGGTAGCAGAATAATACGTGCTATCTACTAAAATGCTATCTCCTTCACAGATGCTCTGAACTTGAGGAATTAAATAAGTTGGGTTAACGGATAATGTTGTTACCACAACGCTATCGCAACCTCCAATGGAAGTTAAGGTATCGTTGTACACCCCAGAACTATTTTGATAAACACCTCCTATTAAGCTACTGTCTCCTTGACATATAGATGTACTTAAAGAAGAGGTTAGTGCAGCTAATACACTTACAGTTACTGTGGACACATTAGGGCAAATACCACTTAAATTTCCTGTTACTGTATAAGTAGTTGTTACTGATGGTGATGCAATGGGGTTAGGACAATTACTACAACTTAGAGTAGCAGTAGGGGTCCAGGTATATGAACTTGCACCAAATGCTTCCAATTGAGCTGTTTGGCTACCGCAAATGATTTGGTCGGGACCTGTATATACTCCATCACCTATTTCAAAATCAACAGCAAAGCTAGTTATTCCCACTATTGGGCAAGCATTATCATTGGCAGTAAAGGTCATAACATTCCCTAAATAGCCTGGTTGAGCAACCCAACAAAAAGTACCCGTAATAGGATTTATTCCTGTTTGGGTAAAAGTTGAATTAGGTAGCACTGTCGTACCATCTTGTACAATGGTTAAGGTATCTCCGGCATCAGCATCTTGAAAGACGACATCAAAACAGACCGTATCTCCAAAACATGCTTCGAATGTGTTTGAGTCGATTTGTGTGCCTGCTCCAGTAAAATTAGTAATGCCACTTACCGGGTTTGTTGGCGGAGCATTGGTGCAAGCAAGTACTATTACTTGGAAATCATATGGAAAAGAAGAAATTAACTGACCAATACTATCGTATGAATTAACTTGAATAGCTACTACATAATTTCCGACAGTGGGCTCATTAAAAGTAAAGCAACCCGTTACTGGATCTAAAACAAAGCCTGTGAGCGGTACAGCAGCAGTATAAGGAGCAAAATGAGTAATTGGGCTGCCTACAAATGTACCTTCAGGCAGAACCATAGCAAAAGCAACACTATCTCCTTCAATATCTTGAGTAGCTATGCAATAGTTAAAGTCAATACCTGCACAAGCATAAGGAATTGCTCCCGAGGTTACAGTGGGCGAATTATTACAAGGTGCTGTTAATGTATTTAAAGTTGCTGAAGCTCCTATCATATTAAGCCCAAAATTACCGGGGGTGTTGGTCCATAGGTTTGTAGGCCCATTTCTACAGCAAAATTCAAACTCAATTTTCCAGTTATCACAGTCCCCAGGAAGTGTTAGGGTAGTATCAGGCCAACCAGCACTAAGTACATAGGTGAAAAGCCATACACCAGGGTCACTACCAGCACCGCAATTGCTTGTTGCTGAAGGACATAATTGGTTTACATCTATCGGAGTACCAACATGAGTCCAACGAGGAGTACTTGGGTTAGTAAAGCCACAAGAATTAGTAATGGTGGTCACATTATTCATGAAGGATCCCAGTGTTCCTGGACAGAGTCTGTATAATTCTAGCGTAATTGTATATTCAAGCGGATTGGACGGATTACACGTCCACGTTATATTTGCACCAGGAAGATGGTTTGCAGAAGCATTATTAATGCTAAATCCCACAAAGGAGGAGATTAATAAAAAACAAAAAAGTAACCGTTTCACCATTAAAAGCACTTTAAATGCCTGTAAAACAACAGGTTAATAAAAAATAATGACCTTTTTCTGCTAAGAAAAATAAGCTTCACAAAAAAGAGGGTCTGAATTTGTCATCAAATTTACGTCATATTTGCTGTTGATTTTGAAATAGGTGATGGAGTATATACA
>DTSC01000224.1 GCA_012965625.1 Flavobacteriales bacterium
TTGGAAAAGAATAATCAGTATGGAGAGACAAAAGATGAGAGCATTGTATATAATTGTTTTAAGAAAGGAGTTCCGATTTTTGTACCTGCTTTCTCGGATTGTTCAGCAGGTTTTGGCTTGATAAAACATCAATGGAATGAAGAAGGGCCTTGTTTGTCTATAGACTCGGCAAAGGACTTTCTGGAGATCACCAAAATTAAAATTGCAGCTAAGGAATCTGGGATATTCATGATCGGTGGGGGAGTCCCAAAGAATTTTGTTCAGGATATAGTAGTTGCCGCTGAAGTTCTGGACAAGGAAGTTCCCATGCACAAATATGCAGTCCAGATTACTGTTGCTGATGAAAGAGATGGTGGCCTTTCAGGCTCAACTTTAAAAGAAGCAAGTTCCTGGGGGAAAGTGCATACACAAGATGAACAAATGATATTTTCTGAGGCCACTATAGCATTTCCAATTGTAGCTGCTTATGCATATCACGACAAGCAGTATTGTGAAAGAAAAGAATTGAATTTTAACCTTCTTTTTTCAAAACAAGAGGCGGCATATTAGCTCTATCCTGTTTGTTCTTCTTATAAAACATGCAATAATAAATTTCGTGCAAATAGAATCATCGCATCAGATACATTTTTCCGTAACCCTTGTGGAAATATTGGTCGGCATTAGTCTCTCTAGTTTCCATGTTATTTCCATCTAGTCGAATATCAACTTTATAAAGGTAAATGCCATTTGCCAGCCGGTCTCCATATTTGTCTGTACCATCCCATGCAAATTCGGTTATGTTTCTTCCTATGTGTAATGGTCCAAGTTCATGTGCAAAGATCTCTCTTACCACACGTCCGGAAATAGTCATGATCCGTATCCTGAAATCTTGGGGAACATCGGTTCCCGTTAAGGTGAAAACAAACTTTGTAGAGGTTGAGAAAGGATTTGGCCAGTTCATTACTGAGGTAATGCTTGGTTTCCGGATTATCTCAAAAGAGATTATGTAATCATTATCTCCAGATTCATTGTTGGAAATATCAGTCGCCTGGACCTTCATCTCATAGATGCCATCTTTTGCAAAAATTGGGTTGTACCTTATGCTTGCTTTATTCTTAGGTAAATTTGCTGGAATAAAAGTCAATAAGTTATTGTCATATGGAATTAAAGAAAAATTAGTTGCTCCAGGATTTTTAATATATACTTGTAATAATGAATTGGTATCAAGAGCCAAAAATCTATTTTCGTCTCTTAGCTCAATAGTAATCTGCGGTTCTGCAGAAACAATATCACCGTCTAAAATGTGTGCTCCATCAAAAGTTACATCAAGCATAGGGTTAGCATCATCACCGATTACATAAAAACTCTTATTTGCTAAATTGTTAAAATGGTATTTTTCTAATTGGTCAAAGGTGCCAAGAGTAGTATCCAATGGGTTGATCTCAACCCAAATACTATTTAAACCTACAAAGTCTTTAGTTGAAAAAGTTTCAGCTGTTAAAATTGTATCAGGAGATTGTAGCAATGGTTTGTATCGGATTTCAGGAATATAGTGGATGTTTCTGGCCTGGTCAATCACCCAGAATGAAACTAATAGGCTATCCATATCAAATTCGCTAATGTTCTCAATCACTGTTGACAGGTTCATTACATCACCCTCTTGAAGCGTGTCTTTATAAAAAGACAGGAATTTAGATGCATTAATAGCAGCTTCAGGAACTTCATCCAACAAAACGTGCCAGCTGCTAAGCTGGGCCGCGGTTCTAAGCGAATCATCTTCTTTATATACTCTTAGCTTTAATTGGGGATACGTATTTGCATCAATCTTTGAGTTGAGGTTGAATATATTGGCAGAATCTGGAGTAAGATTCTGCAGGCTGGTTATAACCGTTTCGTTCCCATTGCTATTTGTTCCGATAACCTCAAGTATAACACTATCAGTTGGTTCAAGAGCCTTTACTTTCCAATGCAGTGAATTCCAGTTAGCAGTAGGGCCGACATGGGTAGAGGTCATATATCCAAAATCCCAGTTGGTTTTCATTTCGGCAGTTAAGGTAATGGTCTCAGTTTCTGAAGTTCCGATACTTTGAACGACTGAGCTCAGATCGCCCTTTTTTGCAAAGAAAATAAAGGGAATTTTATCTCCTACGCTTGATATGTCCCATCCTATTGACGCAAAGGTGTTTATTAAGGAAGTACCCCATAAATCTGTATTGCCATATTTAAAGCTGTACGCCAGGACATAGTGATTGTCCGGTACATCTAATAGAAGAGCTTCCACGCCGGCTAATTGGCTGCTTGTCCAAAAGATAAAACCATCATGAGGCCATGACCCACACGATCCATCATTTACAAAATTTATCTGTCCATAATTAAATAATTCGGAACTCCATGGAACTAAAGTTGTTGGGTCAATTACAGCAACAATAACCTGAGAACTTGTCCCACACCCTCCCGACACTTGACTGCTCCCATCGATCTTGTATTTGGTAGACTTCCATTCGTAATCTCCCCATGCCGCACCAATAGTTTTGCACCAGAGTTGTTTTGGGGTTGTGACGAATTCAAATTTTCTATTGGGCTTATCATATTCCAGCAAATTATACTGATTATTTTTAAACTGATGGAAGTGTGCCTGTCCCCATCCCCTTTTTCCTGCGATATATTGAAAAGAGGTCTCTCTCCATATATGGTTGCTGTCACTTATATCATTGGAATCTTTTCGAACTCTCCAAAAGTAAACGGTGCTGTCATTTGAGTTGCTTAGCAATGAACTCAATGAGGGGTCATCTGCCGGATCCCAAACTAAAACACCTCCCCCTTGTGTTATGCTGGTTGTGTGTAATGGAGGATTAAAATTATCATTGGTATCAATTTCAAAAACATAAGTCTCAATTGGGGCAAAAGGATCTCCTGTAGAAGCTTTGAGGGAGGTTGCTGGCTCTGG
>DTSC01000225.1 GCA_012965625.1 Flavobacteriales bacterium
GAAAATAGTTGTGGGTGCAGAGCGAATGGACCACTACCTCTACATTTTAAAGGGGAAGTCAATTGCAATTGTAGCTAACCAGACTTCCATGGTAGGAGAATCTCATCTGGTTGATACATTACTGTCCTGCGGCATCGATATAAAGAAAGTATTTAGTCCAGAGCATGGATTTAGAGGCTCTGCTGACGCTGGGGAGAAGGTAAAAAATCACAAAGACAAGAAAACAGGACTTCCTATCGTATCGCTGTATGGCAGTCAGCACAAACCCAGGCAGGAGGACTTAGCCGGGATTGATATTGTAATTTTTGACATACAGGATGTGGGCGTACGGTTCTATACGTACATTTCAACGATGCATTATGTGATGGAAGCCTGTGCTGAGAATAATGTGAAGTTTCTTGTGCTTGACAGGCCGAATCCTAATGGTTTCTACGTGGCGGGGCCAATTATGGAGGAGGAGTACACGTCTTTTGTGGGATTACATCCCGTACCGTTGGTACATGGTATGACTATAGCTGAATATGCCCGGATGATAAACGGGCAGGGATGGCTTAAAAATAAGGTCAAATGTGATCTGATCCACGTTCTTTGTGAAGGCTATGAGCACAGCTCCTATTATCAGCTCCCTATCAGGCCGTCCCCTAATTTGCCCAATATGAAAGCGATATACCTGTATCCTTCTCTGGGCCTTTTTGAGGGTACATTTATTTCGGTCGGACGCGGCACGGACTATCCTTTTCAAACACTGGGCCATCCAGACATGGCAAATGCCACATTTAAGTTTAAGCCAAAATCAACAGCAGGAGCTAAAAACCCACCCTTTAAGGGAAAAGTATGCTCTGGCCATGACCTTAGGAATTTCAGCGATATGATATTGAAGAATTACAAGGAACTTTATCTGTATTGGTTGACGGGTGCATACAAGGATTCTCCCGACAAGGAACAATTCTTCAATTCTTACTTCAATAGCCTTGCTGGGAACGCTACTTTCAAGCAGCAAATTATTGATGAGGTAAGCGAGGATGACATTGCGAAATCATGGGCAAAAGCCGTAATGAATTACAAGCGGATAAGGAAAGGGTATTTACTGTATCCTGATTTCGAATGACTTGCCTCTGGGTACAACGGCTTTAATAATCAGACTTTTTTTGCAGAAATTTAGAGATTAAGAGCAAACCTTGCTATATTGAACTTTCTGTATTCCGTCTCATCGGTTGAATCACCTTATATCACGTGGAATGAATCTCATTCACACACTCACTATAGTCTGCTTACTTTCTATTCTGAGTATTGGCTATGCTCAAAACTGTAATTGTGACCATATCATTTCAGGGTTGAGTAGTACATCGGTCAACCTAATACAGGCACAAAATTACACTTACAATCCCGGAGACACTTTTTGTGTCATGGCAGACACGGTTGCTGGTTTAAGGTTCATTGGTTTTGAGGGAACCGCTGATTCAGCACTTACAATTGTCAATTGTGGGGGCGAGGTCGTTATAAAGGAAAACATGTATTCGGGCATTTCACTCAATGAATCTAAATACATTCAGCTTTCTGGAAGCGGAGACTCTGGTGTTATCTATGGCTTCCATGTTATTGAGACGGGAACAGGAGGATTGGGAGTCGGGTTAACTGATTTTTCCACGGATATTGAGGTGCATCACATCCAAATAGAAAACACCGGGTTTGCAGGTATAATGGCAAAAACAAATCCTAATTGTAGCGATACCATGACCTGGCGTATTAACGGCTATGTATTTAGAAATCTACATATCCATCATAATTATATTCACGATACTGAGGGAGAAGGAATGTATATTGGTCACACGGGGGGCTACAAGGTTGTTTCCAATGTGATTTGTAATGGTCAATACGTTTTTGGACACTGGTTTGAGGGGGTAGACATTCATGATAATATTGTAGAAAACACGGGTTGGGATGGTATTCAGGTGACTCTGGCCCGGCTAGACGCAAAAATTCACCACAATACTATTACCAACTGGGGCACGGCCAATGCTACCTGGCAAAACTTTATGATGTCCATCGGTGGTGGCGTCTATGATGTCTATAATAATTTCGGGACTAACCCTGATGGAAGTGAGGGGAACGGCATTCAACTGATAAGCGGGCAAAGTGGCACTGTATTTTACAACAATGTGATCATCAATCCATTTGAACATGGAATATTTATGCACGCCAGGCATGAATTTGATGATACTACGAGCGGCTATTATTTTTTGAATAATACCATCATCAGCCCTGAGAAGAGTGGTGTTTTTTACAACCCCAGAATGCTCTATAGCGAAGACTCAAGTCTAATTAATAAGGACCAGGATGATGTGCCCTTTATTGCCATGAATAATCTGATAGCTAACCCAGGTTCTGATTACGGTTCGCAGCCAATATGGAAAGATGAGGAAGAGTGTTATTTCGACTTTAATGCAAAAAGTACCAGAGATTCTCAACTTGTAAACATACATCATAACCTTAAGACCCGTGATCTGGATACGGTAGGTATAACAGACAGCCTGAATGATGATTACAGTCCGTCAGGTGTCACCTCAGCATTATACAATACAGGATTCGACCTATCTGTTTACAATATAAACTTTGACCTAAATGATGTTGCAAGACCTCAGGACGTTTTCTTTGATATTGGGGCTTATGAATTTGAGTCGCCCATAAGCACTTATATAAGAAATGAGGCATTGCAGGTAATCGTTTATCCCAACCCATTCGCTGATTATATTGTAATTACCGACAATCGAGAAATCAGATCTGTCGAACTGCTTGATTTATCTGGCAGATCCGTTTATAAAAGTAATACCGGCAATCGCAGAGTGCATGATTTAAGTCACTTAGACGCTGGGATCTACATCTTGAATGTATATGATAAGCATGCGC
>DTSC01000226.1 GCA_012965625.1 Flavobacteriales bacterium
AAATTGGGATTATTTGGATCAATCCAAAACGCATGATGGTCAGGATGAACACCTTTACGATAATCCAGAATTGTCCTAAAGGTTTTACCACCATCCTCAGACAGCGAAGTATATGACCATAAATTGTATATCCTGTTTTCATTCTGCGGATCTACATAGATATCTGCATAATAGAAAGGCCTATTACCCACGTTCTTGTCAGAAACCTTCTTCCATTTGAAACCTCCATCAATAGATTTATACAAGCCTAATTTTTCGGCCTCCACCAACGCATATATGATCTTTGGTTTTGAATGTGAAATAGCCAGCCCAATCCTTCCCAAATCTCCCTTAGGCAAACCGTCTTTATCAGTTCTCCTTTTCCAAGTTTCTCCTCCATCAAAAGTTACATACAATCCAGACCCTTTACCTCCTGACCTAAAGGTCCATGGCTTTCTACCATATTCCCACATTGCTGCAAGTAATTTGTTCGGATTTGTGGGATCAACTACAAGATCTGCACACCCTGTCTCATCATTGACAAATAAAATCTTATTCCAGGTTTTGCCGCCATCAAGAGTTTTATAAACGCCTCTTTCACTATTTGGCCCCCAAGCCGATCCCAGAGCAGCAACATAGACAATATGTGAATTCTGTTTATCAACAATGATTCTATGGATGGCTTTCGTTTTTTCAAGGCCCATAAAGGACCAGTTCTTTCCACCATCGAGACTTTTAAAGACTCCTGCACCGCTTGACTGGGAATTTCTTGGATTTCCTTCTCCTGTCCCAGCCCATATAACATCTGGGTTATTCTGGTCTACAGCAACAGCGCCAATTGACATTATCGGCTGCTGATCAAAAATTGGCTTCCAACGTATCCCGCCACTCTCTGATTTCCACAATCCTCCTGATGCTGTTCCAACATAGATTACATCAGGATTGGTAATGACGGCATCAATAGAAGTAACCCTGCCACTCATACCAGCAGGACCAATGCTACGGAATTTCATTGCTTTTAATTTCCCAACATCAATCATTTGACCTGAGGAATTCACCATAGCAAGTAAACTGATGATTACTGCAAAAACTGGTATTGAAATCACTTTCTTCATGCTCATATAGTTATAGCTCTAACATAAAAGATTTGAGTTTAGCAGAATCCTTGAGCCCTGGCTCAATCTCAAATTTGCTATTTACATCCACTCCAAAAAGATTTGGATTGGACATTTTCTTTATTTTGTCAACAGCATTTTCATCTATCCCTCCGCTCAGAAAGAAAGGTTTTTCCCCAGTGTACTTGTCCAAAACATCCCAATTGAACATTTGTCCATTCCCACCTTTACTTTTCCCCTTAGTATCAAACAAATAATAATCGCAAACAGACTTGTATTCTTCCAGAACATTGAAATCAAAATCGTCATCCAATTGAAATGCTTTTATTATATTCAGTTCGCTGCTAAGTAAGTTTCTGCAATATTCCGGTGGTTCATTGCCGTGGAGCTGGACTAAATTAAATTCATATTCTTCAATCATTTTCTTCGTAAAATCCAAAGGTGAATCCACAAACACTCCCACTGATTTAATGGTTTCTGGAAGGTTCTTCACCACATAGCGCAAATTAAGAACAGAAATATCCCTTGGCGATTCTTTGTGAAAGATAAATCCCATATAATCTGGCGAAAGAGCAATCACCTCCTGAATGTTTTCCCAATATTTCATTCCACATACCTTTACCTTCATCAGCTTAGTTCTTTCAGTTTTTTAATAAAGTCAGAGCAAGTTATATGCGGACGGCTTGTTTGCATAAAATACTCACCAATTAAGAAGCCATCATAACCACAATGCTTTAAATCAATGATGGTTGATGGGTCGGAAATGCCACTCTCCGAAATCTTTGTAATATTCTTAGGGATCCTTTCAGCTAAAGACATGGAGGTTTCCACAGTTACCTCAAACGATTGTAAATTTCGGTTATTTACACCAACGATATCAATACTCTCATCGATATATTGGGCTATCTCATTTTCATCTCTTACCTCTAACAAAACCTCTAAGCCAAGTGATTTTGAAAACCGTGCCAATTCTTTTGCCTCATTGACCTCTAATACGGCAGCAATCAATAAGATTGCATCTGCACCTATGGATTTCGCCTCAACCACCTGATATTCATCAATCACAAAATCCTTTCTGAGAATAGGACAATAATTGAATTTCCTGGCTATAGAAAGATCATCCTTGCTTCCACCAAAATATTCAGTATCCGTTAAAATTGATAGCGCAGAAGCACCTGCCTGCATATACCCGATAGAGGTCTTCTCAATATCTGCATATTCATTGATTATTCCCTGTGAAGGTGATTTGCGTTTTATCTCAGCAATAATGCCAACCAAATCATCTCTTTTTAAATAGGTTTTCAAGGAAACTGAATCTGAAGCAAAATAGACACTTTTCTCCAGTAACTTTTTAGGATAAAGACTCTTTTGCTCTTCTACTTCCTTGCGCTTAGATTTAATGATCTCATCCAATATGTTTTTTCCCTTTTCTCTCATTGCTTCATTAATAATCTCTCTTCACTATTACCCTGCATTATCATGGCATATTTTTCACCAAGCATCCAAACATCTGCAATACCGTTATGCTCAAAGGTACAAATAACAAATCTTGGTAATTGATTTTATTAAATGTTGGCTGGATTTCAAAAACAACACCTTTATGCGTGCCTGAATAACTTAGTTTTACTGCAGCCTTATTACCTTCTACAAGAATCTCTTCTATTTGATATTGCAAATCTGGATATGCCTTTTTTAAATGAGCATAATATTCCTCAAACTCCTGTCCTCCACTGGTATGAACTCCAGAGGCCCCCCTTAACGTAATCCTTTTATGAAGAATATTGGGAATAATATCAAAATTCCC
>DTSC01000227.1:0-572 GCA_012965625.1 Flavobacteriales bacterium
GATGCTAAAAAACAGGAGAAGTGAAAGGAAAGATTTACGTACTTGTTGTATCATCATAAAACCAAATACGATTTTACCGGAAAATGGTTACAGGGAAAAATGGAACAAAAACCTAGTCCTTCATAAGCAACTCTTTCACCAAGGTATCACTGCCCTTTGTGAGCAGGTGCACGAACTTTTCACGATCTACAGAAAGATGGCAGGACCCCTCCCCTTCCTGTTTAATTCTTGGGACCTTGCCCAATTTGATGTTCGGCCAGGTCTCTCTAAACATTTCCTGAAGTTCTCTATGCAGCCGATCGTAATATTCACCAAGGGTATCTTCCGGTGAACAAGCCACCTCTTTTTGTGCAATGATATCGCCTGTATCTACTCCCTTATCAAGATAATGGATGGTAACTCCTTTTGGCGTATCATCTGCCACGCTCCAAAGATCAGGATCAGATCCACGGTTCCATGGCAGGTAGGATATATGCAAATTTATGGCTTTCCCATGCATCTTTTTAATCACATCCTCAGAAATAATGTGAGGATAACCATAGCTTATAATGAAATCTATATGATGCTCAGCG
>DTSC01000227.1:582-8776 GCA_012965625.1 Flavobacteriales bacterium
ATCCTCACCAAAGGACCTGATAATTTCAATTAAGGGGGAATCAATGTTTCCTAAAAAAAGCAAGTTCATTTCTTCAAAATTAATTTATAAATTGCGGCTATGAAGCTCAAAGTCACTTTTTTATTTTCTATATGTTTGTGGTGTATTTTCGCCCTCAACAATAATTCATGCGCAATAAATACTGAACTAACCATTATGGAATCATCAGAATTAGATACAGCGACATTTGGTGCGGGGTGCTTTTGGTGTGTAGAGGCCATTTTCCAGGAGTTGGAAGGCGTGGAATCGGTAATATCAGGATATTCCGGTGGTACTGTTGAAAATCCAAGCTATGATGAAGTAACAAGTGGCCTCAGCGGACATGCTGAAGTCTGCCAGATCTTATTTAAACCAGAAGTCATTTCTTATGATGACTTGCTTATGGTGTTCTGGCAGACCCATGACCCCACTTCTTTAAACAAGCAGGGAAATGATCTTGGGCCACAATACAGATCTGCAGTATTTTATCATAACGAAGAACAAAGAACATTGGCTGAGATGTTTAAGACCCAATTGGATGCTACAGAAACGTGGTCAAAACCTATTGTAACAGAGATAACACCTTTCACGAAATTTTATAAAGCCGAAAACTATCACCAGGATTATTTCCAGCAAAACAACAATGCTCCTTATTGTACCTATGTCATTCAGCCCAAGCTGGATGCACTAAGAGAAACCTTTAAGGACAAGCTAAAAAAGTAGGTCTCTAAAAGAACCATGGCCAATATTTTTCAATTTAACGGAATCAAACCAGTAGTACACGAATCTTCTTTTGTGCACCCCAATGCCACCATTACAGGACATGTGGTAATCGGCAAAGATGTTTACATAGGCCCCGGAGCTGCTATCAGAGGTGATTGGGGGAAAATTATCATAAAAGATGGTTGTAACGTGCAGGAGAATTGTACAATCCATATGTTTCCCGGAGTGGCCATAACCCTGCATGAAGGAGCACATATAGGACATGGAGCAATCGTTCATGGAGCCACCGTTGGAGAAAATTCACTTATTGGAATGAATGCGGTATTAATGGACAACGTTAAAATCGGAAAGAACTGCATTGTAGGTGCACTTGCCTTTTTGCCAGAAGGAATGGAGATTCCAGACAGAAAAGTAGTTGTGGGTAATCCTGCCAAGATTTTGAAGGATGTAAGTGATGAGATGATCAATTGGAAGACTGAAGGCACAAAACTTTACCAGGCTTTACCTCAGGAGCTACGCGAACATCTAGTACCCTGTGAACCGCTGAGAGAAGAACCAGAAAATTCTTCTTTTCCTACAGGCGACTATAAAACGTGGAAGCAATCAAAACCAAAAGACAAGGAATAAGTTATTCACTCTGAATTTCAATATCCTTAGTAATAAAGAATCCTTCTTTTCCCTGTTTTTGGTACAATGGCATCATTAAATAGCCTGTGTGAGGAGCTAAAACATCTCCTTCAATATCCCTCCCCAACAATTCTCCTTTTTTCACTTTCTGGAAATTGGAATAGCCATTATTCATCTTAAATTCATCTTCTACCTTAATGTTGTGCACATAAATTAAATCAGATATATCTGGAAAACCATCAGCACTCTCAAGCATCAAGGACTTTTGTGTTGCATAATCAGGGATAGCTGTTTTATCAATACTGCCACAGGCCTCCAGCAATAACCAAATACCTGCCTCATGAATATCTATGCTCTTTTCAAAACCCAATGGGCCTCCTTCAAATGCAATAGAATTATATCCTTGCTTGTCAAAATATTCAATGGCAGTCCCTTTTAGAGACCTATCTAAACCAGTAATAATGGGAATGTGAAGGGAAGATGCTATTCTGAAATTCTCTGTTCCTTCAAAAGTGAAAGTAAACATTCCCTGGGTTGCAGAAGTATTATGGAGATCAACAAAAATTATATCTTCTTTTTTCGTGCCTTTTGTAACATTATCAATTTCTGATAATAAGGATTTCATCTCCTTATATTCATGAACCTTCATTTCACCAATAGGTGTACTCCTAATTTCTTGCAGGTAATCCTCCGTCCAGATTCTGTTTAAATCTATGTCAAAATACCGTGTATTTTCATTTATGGCCTTAAGGTTTCCAGCAATACCTACAATAGTTCCATTGAAATCCGGCTGGTCCTCTTCCAATCTGGTAAAGATCCGATCCAATGCATCCAAACCCGTTTTTTCATTTCCATGAATTCCCGCAATTGCCACAAATAATTTACCTGGATTTTTGCCTTCAAATTTTCCTATCAACCTCTTTTTAATCATCTCCACCTCCAACATTATATCTATAAATTATAATCTTACTTTCTTGACTTTGCCCCCAACAGCCTTTTAGTAATCTGTAAAAAGCTATCTGCAGTAATGATGCCTATCAAGCGCTTGCCTTTAACTACCGGCAAACAACCTACCTGACATTTTTGCAATTTAGCCATGGCCTCCTTAATAGTAGCCTCTGGCGCTATCGTTATTGGCTCTTTGTTCATGAGCTGCCTTGCAGGTACAGGGTCGCCAGATAAGCCATCAACACTATTAAAATGCCTTAGCAATATCCTTGCAGTTAAGAGGCCTACTAAAAGTCCTTTCTCATTTTCAACTGCCACATATCTGATATGCTGCCAATCCATAATTTCTGCAACCAATGAAACAATATCGTTTGGCTGTACTGTAAAAAGGTCCCTGCTCATAAATTCTTCTACCAAGAGCGTCTTATGATCAAGATCCAGAACATCATCTATTTTTGGTAGTTTCCACTTACTTACCGGAAGATTCTTTTTTTGATTTTCAACAATCTTTGCCGTAATTATGGTAAGGGTATCTTCATTGGTTGTTTCTTTTCTAAGTTTTGCATAAGCATTTAACATCCATTGTGAACCAGTAGTACCAGATTCTACTCTTTCCCTGATAACATTCAAATACTTATTGATATCAGCCGATGCTATATTTACGGATTTAAGTCCGTTTTCAGCGATCGGAAGCAATTCTTTAAGGATTAATTTTGAAGCCGAAATCTTTGCCCCTTTAAACCAGGTAAATTTGGTATCCAATCCATGCTGAGCAGCGGTTGTGAAATTGTTCCTGGCCGTATCAAATTCCATTAATTTTGAAATATCTTTAACCTCCTGGTTCATTCCCTTCATTAAGCCCAGCCAGAAGCTGGCATTAGCCATTTCGTCTATAATTGAAGGGCCGGAAGGTAGAACACGGTTTTCAATTCTCAGATGTGCTTTTCCATCAGAAATTCCATAACAAGGCCGATTCCATCTATAAATGGTAGAATTGTGTACACTTAAGGCCTCCAGCTGAGGAACTTCACCTGCATCAATTTTGCGCATTACATCTTCTGTCAATTCTGTGCTTAACAAGATACGGTAGCGGACAATATCCTCCTTGTACATTTCCAAAATAGAATCTTTAAGCCATTTGTTACCAAAGGTTACCCGGGGACTAAATTCACGGAGATGATTGCTTGTAGTTCTAGTATCAACCGATTGCTGGAAAAGTGCAATTCTCGTTTCTTTCCATAGTCTGCGTCCAAACAAAATCGGGGCAGAAACTGCCGCGGATAAAACAGGGGCAGTTATGGCCTGGGCTATGTTATACATCTTCACAAATTCATCTGAATTAATTTGAAGATGAACCTGAAATCCGGTATTACATGCTTCCAATAAGGGAGAATCATGCTTCATAATCAGCTCATCAATGCCCCTGATCTTTAGCTCATAAACACTTCCTCTTAGTTTATTGATTGCCGTGCAAAGTGCAAAATACCGTTCCATTGGGGTTAAATTCTCCATATTGATATCAAACTTCCTGATAGTAGGTAGGATACCGACCAAAATAGGTTCAACATTAAAGCCCTTAGCAGCTTTTCTAAATACTTCAATAAGATCAGTAACCTCTGTCTCCATCTCGCTTAGGCAGGTCTTGGTAAATTCACGAGGCGTAAGATTAATTTCAGCATTAAATTTGGCAAACTCTGTAACGAGGTTGGGATGGTTGGCCTTTTTCAAGATCTCCGTGCCTAGGGGGGCAGGACGGTAATTCTTGTCTATGATACAGAGCTCCTGCTCAGCACCAATCCTGGTAACCTTGTCATTGAACCAGCCCTCCCTGATCATTCGGTCCATGGCTCGCAGATCCAGGAGCAAATGTTTTTCAAATACCTGGATCTGCTTATCGGTACTTGCTAATTTTACTTTCTGGGTACCCATCTGGTCAATTCAAATTCCATTTTTCGTTAGGCAATTAATTTTTACCTTTGATTCGTTCAATCAATTGGGCAAAATTAATCATTCATGGAGAAACAAGGAAATTACGTTTTAGGCAATTGGGTTGCCGGGGATGGTGAAGGACTTGAATTGCACAATGCTATATCAGGAGATTTGCTAGGGACCTGTTCCAGTGAAGGTCTTGATTATTTACAAATAATAGAATATGCAAAGAAGAAAGGTGGTGTTGCTCTTAGAAAAATGACCTTCCAAGAAAGGGGTCGCATGCTAAAGGCTTTGGCTTTTCATCTATTGGACATAAAGGGGAAATTTTATGCCCTGAGTGCTGCAACTGGAGCGACAAAAATTGATTCCTGGATAGATATTGAAGGAGGCATAGGCAACCTTTTTGCAAATGCTTCTCTAAGGAGGCAATTTCCAGACCTGCCTTATCATGTGGATGGCATTGCTGCTCCACTCTCTAAGGAGGGCACCTTCATAGGACACCACATTATGGTGCCCAAAAGAGGCGTTGCCATTCATATCAATGCTTTTAACTTCCCTATATGGGGTATGCTGGAAAAGATTGCGGTAAACCTGATGGCTGGCGTACCAGCCATTGTAAAGCCTTCTGAATATACCTGCTACCTTACCGAGCTTATGGTAAGAGAGATTATTAATTCAAAAATACTTCCAGAAGGAGCCTTACAGCTGGTATGTGGATTGGGTAGGGGCATTATCGACCACGTTACCTGTGAAGATGTTGTAACCTTTACCGGATCTGCAGCGACAGGTAAAAAGCTAAAATCACATCCGCGAATTGTGGAAGAGTCTGTACCTTTTAACCTGGAAGCAGATTCATTAAACGCCTGCGTCCTCGGTGAAGATGCTGTTCCAGGAACTCCTGAATTTGATCTATTCATCAAAGAAGTACAAAAAGAGATTACGGTAAAAACAGGCCAGAAGTGTACAGCGGTAAGAAGGATTATTGTGCCAGAAAAACTGGTGGAAGACGTTCAAAT
Source organism: Flavobacteriales bacterium (assembly GCA_012965625.1). Taxonomy (GTDB): domain Bacteria; phylum Bacteroidota; class Bacteroidia; order NORP154; family NORP154; genus UWMA-0041. The sequence goes on from DTSC01000227.1 coordinate 5,847, forward strand.
AGCATTGGGTAAGCGATTGGAAAAAACAATCATTGGTGATCCTGCGGTAGAAGGAGTTAGAATGGGTGCATTGGCTACTCGCTTACAGGTAGCACGCGTAAGAGAAAGTGTGGAATGTCTCGCTAAAAGCCAGGAAATTGTATTTGGCAGCATGGATGATTTTGAAGTTATTGGAGCGGATAAAGAAAAGGGAGCATTCTTCTCCCCTATTCTGTTTAGAAACGACAAACCTTTTGTAAATACAGATGTCCATGAAATCGAAGCCTTCGGACCTGTTTCAACAATTATGCCGTACAAAGACCTGAATGAAGCCATTGAAATCATTCGCTTAGGGAAAGGGTCGCTGGTATCTTCTATTGTTACAGCAAATGACCAAACAGCAAAAGAATTTGTCTTAAACGCTGCCTCAATGAATGGCCGTATACTTGTACTCAACCAAGATTGTGCAAAGGAGAGTACTGGACATGGTTCTCCAATGCCATTGCTTACCCACGGAGGGCCAGGACGTGCAGGAGGCGGAGAAGAGATGGGTGGAAAAAGAGGGATCCTGCACTATTTGCATAGAACTGCCATACAAGGCCATCCTACTACTATTACCAGGATTACAGAGCAATACCAATATGGTGGGGCACAGAAGGAAGCCAACCCACATGTATTCAGGAAACATTTTGAAGAGCTGGAGATAGGCGAAACAGTTACCACAGAAAAACACACTGTCACTCTCGAAAATATTGAAGATTTTGCAGAATTAAGCGGCGACAAATTCTATGCCCATATGGATGAAAACTCCCTGGAAGGAACTATCTTTACCGAGCGTGTAGCACATGGATATTACATCATGTCCAAAGCAGCAGGACTATTTGTTGATCCGCCCAAAGGCCCCGTCTTACTGAACTACGGCATAGATGAATGCCGGTTTACCAAGCCTGTATACCCAGGCATGACTATTGGCGTTCGCTTTACCGTAAAGGAAAAGATAGACCAGGAAAAACGGGATGAAGAGGACATCGCGAAAGGAATTGTTAAATTTATGGTGGATGTGTACGACGAGGAAGGTGAAACCGTAATGCTGGCTACCATATTGACCATGGTGCGCAAATTGAACCAGGATTAAGAATATGGAAGGAAATGTAACACTATCAGCAGAGAAGGGAATAGGTACTATTGAGTTCTCGCATCCGCAAAGCAACTCATTGCCTGGAGCGGTTTTACAGTTGCTGGCAGATACTATAACTAAGGCAGGTAAAGACGATAGCATTAAGGTCATAATAATAAGTAGTGCCGGTGACCGGGCATTTTGTGCAGGTGCTTCTTTTGAAGAGCTGACCTCCATAGAGAACGAAGAAGAAGGAAAGGCTTTCTTCTCAGGATTTGCCAAGGTGATCAATGCCGCACGAAAATGTCCAAAGTTCATCATTGGACGTGTTCAGGGCAAAGCAGTAGGTGGCGGAGTAGGCATTGCAGCTGCTACCGATTACTGCCTGGCCACCAAATATGCATCCGTAAAGCTCAGCGAGCTAGCTATAGGGATAGGACCATTCGTTGTGGGGCCAGCGGTGGAAAGAAAGATGGGTGCTTCTGCCTTTGGCCAATTGACCATTAATGCTACGGAATGGATGGATGCTGAATGGGCAAGGGAAAAAGGATTATTTAATGGGGTTTATGATAATGCAGCAGCAATGGATGAAGCCATTATGGAACTGGCTGAAAAACTGGCAGCTTCAAACCCTGAAGCAATGGCAGGTCTAAAAAGTGCCCTTTGGGAGGGTACTGAACATTGGGATGAGCTTTTGATGGAACGTGCGACCATGAGCGGCAAGCTGGTTCTTTCTGAATTTACAAGCAATGCAATAGCAAAATTCAAGACCATATAAAAGACATTAAAATATGTTAAACACCATTTTTAAAGAAGGATTATTTGAAGGTAAAAAAGCCCTGGTGACAGGTGGCGGAACTGGCATTGGTTTAAGGATAGCAAGGGAGCTGGCAACACTTGGTGCAGAAGTAGTAATTGCAAGCAGGAAGATGGAAAACCTGGAAAAAGGACTTAACATAATTACCAAAGAAGGAGGCAAAGCGATAGCCATAGAGTGCAATATCCGAAATGAGGATAGTATAGCTGCTTGTGTTACCGAAGCCATTGAGAAAATTGGTGGCATAGACTTCCTTATCAACAATGCGGGTGGGCAATTTCCTTCTCCTGCAGAAAATATTAATACCAAGGGGTGGAATGCCGTTATAGAGACCAACCTATCTGGCACCTTTCATATGTCCAGGCATGTATACAATGCGATAATGAAAAAAAATGGTGGTGCCATTGTCAACATAATTGCGGATATGTGGAATGGGTTTCCAATGATGTCCCACACAGGAGCTGCCAGGGCAGGAGTAGATAACCTAACAAAGACGCTGGCTGTGGAATGGGGAAGAAATGGCGTGAGAGTGAACTCAGTGGCACCAGGCCTTATTCACTCCAGCGGATTAGATAGTTATGCCCCGGAATTCAAACAATATATCCTCTCAGCAGGAAAAAACAATCAGGCTAATCGGATGGGAACAGAAGAAGAGGTTGCTGCAGCAGTAGTGTACTTGCTTTCGCCAGCAGCAGCATATATTACTGGAGAAACATTAAAGGTTGATGCGGGAGAATCGCTATACTCACCCCTTTTCCCTCCGAGTGAACATGAGAAAATCCCTCCCTTTAAAGATTCCGAAAATTAATCGTACCACATGAACAGAATTATCCTCAGCTTTATCTTTCTTTTATTTTCCATGACAACTTTTTGTCAGGAAGATAATGATCGTGGTTACCTGGTAAAGGTAGGAGATAAAGCACCGGACTTTACTGCCACTTTAACGGACGGAAGTCAAATTTCATTAAAAGACTTGCTAGGCAAAGTGGTCATGCTACAATTTACCGCCAGCTGGTG
>DTSC01000227.1:8786-10397 GCA_012965625.1 Flavobacteriales bacterium
CGAGAGGGAAATCTGGCAGAAACACAAAACAAAAGATTTTGCCCTTATTGGAATTGACAGGGATGAGCCTATGGAAGTTGTGCTTGAATTTGGAAAGAAAATGGGTGTTACTTATCCCATGGCATTAGATCCAAATGCTGATATATTCGGCTTATATGCCCATAAGAAAAGTGGCATTACAAGGAATGTAATCATTGACAAAAATGGACAGATTGTTTTACTAACAAGATTGTTTGAACGAAATGAATTCAATGAAATGAAAGAAATGATAAATCGACTAATAGAAGGACAGAAATTCTAAGAGGATATAATTATGAAAGCAATAACATCGAAAATAGACCCTAAATCAGAAAAATTCAAGGAAAATAAAGCCTGGATGTCAGAAAAGCTAAAAGAGTTAGGAGAGCTGACCAAAAAATCCAAATGGCAAGGGGAAGACAAGCATATTGAAAGGGCCAAAAAAGAAGGAAAAATGCTTGCTCGTGATCGGATAAATAAAGTACTAGACAAAGGCTCGCCCTATCTGGAATTACTGCCATTGGCAGGATATGGACAAAATAGTTTTGCCCTGGGTGGTACCATGACAGGAGGAATTGGCTTAGTAAGCGATAAACTTTGCATGGTTGTAGCAAACATCGCAACGATAAAAGGAGGAGCAATAGATAGTGTGACCCTGAAAAAAGCCCAGAGATTAAATGAGATCGCCAGAGAGAACGAGCTGCCGACAATTTATTTAGTTGAATCTGCAGGTGCCAATTTAACAGAACAAGCCAAGATTTTTAATCTTGGAGGCACCAACTTTAGGGAGATAACCAGAAGATCTAAAAAAGGCATCCCATCTATTTCTGTAGTTTTTGGAAACAGCACTGCCGGTGGAGCCTATATTCCAGGTATGTCGGATTATGTGATCATGATCAAAAACCAATCTAAAGTATTCCTGGCAGGCCCCCCATTGGTGAAAATGGCCACGGGAGAAGAATCTGATGATGAATCATTGGGAGGAGCCGAAATGCACAGCAGGATTTCTGGTGTTTCTGATTTCCTTGCGAAGAATGAAGCTGAAGCCATTGAAATTGCACGAGACCTTATGTCGGTGATTGATGCTGTACCAATGAAAAATGCATATCCTCCAAAGGCAAAGGACCCCATTTATGACCTGAAAGAAAATTTAGGGATTGCAAGTATTGACCATAAGAAACCTTTTGATATTAGAGAGATAATAGCTCGGATTGTAGATGGATCAGAATTTCTTGAATTCAAGTCAGAATATGGACCTACGCTTGTAACAGGATATGCTTATATTCATGGATTTAAAGTGGGGATTTTAGGTAACAATGGTGTGCTTGTTTCAGAAGCTTCCAATAAAGGAGCTCATTTTATTCAGCTTTGCAACAAAAACAACACACCACTAATATTCCTACAAAACATCTCCGGATTTATGGTTGGAAAAAGATATGAGCAAGGAGGTATTATAAAAGACGGTGCAAAGATGATCAATGCAGTTTCCAATAGTGGTGTGCCAGCGTTAACCGTTATGGTAGGCAACTCCTATGGTGCTGGAAATTATGCCATGTGTGGCAGAGCCTTCCAGCCCAGATTTTTATTTTCCTG
>DTSC01000228.1:0-8558 GCA_012965625.1 Flavobacteriales bacterium
GTTTTGATTTTGCTACAATTATTTTAGCACCTATCTATTCATGATAATACACCCTTTTCACCCTTCTCGATACACTTGTAAGCACCTCATAAGGTATGGTGTCTAAATCCTTGGCAAATTTCGTTACCGTATAGTCTTCGCCAAAGATAATTACTTCGTCTCCCTCGTTAGCCTCTATGCCACTTATATCTATCATGCACATATCCATGCAGATATCTCCAACAATCGGAGCAAGTGAACCATTCACAAAAAGCTTGCCTTTTCGCTGGCCTAATTTTCTGTTAAGTCCATCCGCATAGCCAATAGGAACAATTGCTATCCGCATATCTTTTTTAGCAACACCCTTTCTTCCGTAGCCTATGGTGCTTTTCGCTGGGACCACTTTAATTTGTGATATTGTACTCTTTAATGTGCTTACATTTTGTAAATTAACTTTGTCCTTCTCAGCAGGATGTGCCGTATCGACACCATAAAGACCTATTCCTAAGCGCACCATCTCAAACTGAGCATCTGGAAACCTAATAATTCCACTTGAATTCAAAATATGACGTAAAATTGGATAATCAAAAGCAGATGTTATCTTAGCGCTGTTCTCTTTGAATCGACTAATCTGCACATCTGAAAAGTCATCATGATTTGGATCTTCACTGGCAGCCAAATGGGAAAATACTGATTTTATAAAAATAGTATCCGAATCTTGTATCCGCGCTATCAATTCAGGCAAATCTTTTTCATCAAAACCCAATCTGTTCATTCCTGTTTCAAGCTTAATATGGATGGGAAACGGCCCTTTGCCCTGATTGGATGGGCTTTTTAGCTCATTAACAAAATGGTCTAAACCATGAAAACTATATATCTGAGGTTCCAGGTTATATTTTATCATGGAATCAACACTCTGCTCTTCGGGATTTACCACCATAATTGGAACAATAATCCCCGCCTTTCTAAGCTCAATGCCTTCATCTGCATAAGCCACAGCCAAATAATCCATCCGATGAAATTGCAGCACGTTTGCAACTTCATAGCTTCCACTTCCATATGAAAATGCTTTCACCATAGCCATAATCATAGTGCCGGGATCCAGCATTGACCTAAACATATTTAAATTATGTACAATCGCATCCAGGTTTACCTCCAAAACTGTTTCATGGGCCTTCTGTTGCAACAACCTGGAAATCTTCTCAAATTTAAATTCACGGGCCCCCTTTAGGAGTATAATCTCATCATGAAAAAAAGAAGGGGAGCATTTATTTAAAAAATCATCTGTTGATTTATAGAAGCTTCCACCGATAATAAATTGCTCAGACCGACGGGAGATTGCTTCACCAATTCCCATAAAGCGATCAATACCCTTTTTGCTCAGCAATTCAGACACCTGCTGATAGAGAACTTCTTCAGACTTTCCACTTTGTAAAATATCAGATAGTATAACAACCTTTTTTTTATTTTGTTTTTGCTGGTTTAAAAAATCCAGGGCGATTTCAAGTGACCCCAAATCAGAATTATAAGAATCATTAATAATAGTGCAGTTATTAACACCTTCCTTAAGCTCCATTCGCATGGCAACAGAAGCCAAACCCTTAAATCGCTCAGCAATCAGCTTGTCATCACACCCTAAGTACAATAACAACGACCAGCAATGTATGACATTCTCAATCGATGCATCATCTGTAAAGGGTATAGAGATCATTTTGGAAGCACGCTTATAGACAGCTGTAATTTCTGTGCATTCTGAATTTCTGGAGATCTTCTGGATCTTAAGGTCAGCAGCTCCTTTTTTTGACCACGAAAACAATTTTAGTTTCGTATTATCTGAAATGCAGACAGAATCTTTAATGCCTTTTTCAATCTCAGGATAATCTTTTGAATAAATTAAGACTTCAGATTCTGTAAACAGTTTTAGCTTTTCTTCAATTTTTTGATGTCGGTTTTCAAACCCTTCATCATGAGGAAAACCAATATTCGTAAAGACACCAATGGTAGGGGCAATAATTTTCTGCAAGCATTCCATCTCCCCGGGAAGTGAGATGCCGGCTTCCATTATAGCCAATTCATGATGCGATTGCATTTGCCAAACCGAAAGGGGGACACCAACCTGGGAATTATAGCTTTTAGGACTTCTTGCCACCTTCTTGTCCTGATGTAATAGCTGGTGTAGCCACTCTTTAACAATGGTCTTTCCATTACTTCCTGTAACTCCTATTACAGGTATATCAAATTGAGAGCGATGGCTAGCACAAAGATCTTGTAACGCTTTCAACGTATCGCGAACTTCAATAAAATTGCCCTCTGGAAAATGATCCGTATTTTTAACTTTTTGCGATACTACAAAACATCTGATTCCCTTATCATAAAGTTCTGCAATAAATTCATGGCCATCATGACGTTCCCCTGGGAGTGCAAAAAAGACCGAAGCCTGGGCATGGAGAATCTTGCGGCTATCAATGAGGATGTACTTTATCTTATACTCATCAGAATTTCCAACAAACTTCCCCTTAACGGTTTCTGTAATCTGTTTTATGCTGTATAAGGAAATGATCATTTACTCAAAAAAACTTAATCTGTTTATAGCGTTTTTTGTGATTCCACTTTCTCAGAACTGGTGCCTTCTGGCGAGATCAATGGGGGGTACAAGCTTGAAAAACACAACCTGCACAAGGGCTCATATGATTCCTTTTCTCCAAGCATTACCAACGTTTCTTCCTGCGCTATTCTATGTGAATGATTGGCAAGGCTTCCACACTTCACACAAATAGCATGTACCTTAGTCATATACTCTGCAGTAGCAAGTAATTCAGGGATGGGGCCAAAAGGAACACCAAGATAATCCATATCCAAGCCTGCAACAATCACCCTTGTCCCCTTATTGGCTAAATGATTACAAACCTTTACCAGGCTATTATCAAAGAACTGGGCTTCATCAACACCCACTACATCAATATTAATTGCAAGTGGTAAAATTTCAGAAGCTGTATGTACTGGCGTAGAATGAATCACATTGTCATCATGGGATACAACATTTTCATTGTCATATCGCTTATCCACCTTTGGCTTAAAGATCTCAACCTTTTGCTTAGCATATTTTGCTCTTTTCAATCTTCGGATAAGCTCTTCTGTCTTCCCAGAAAACATAGAACCACAAATTACCTCAACAAATCCTCTCCTCGGATTTTCCTTACTTATATTTTCTATGAACATTGATTGTTTTTCTGTTATTTTGCACGATTATTGCACACTACAAACTTAAGCAAAAAGCCCTTTTACAAGACCATTAATTAGTTTAGATGAATAAAGAAGATCTCATCACCAAAATTGGTGCTATCCTAGTCAAAATTAAATCTCACAAAAACCCTACTGAAGACAGTAGCGAATCTGAGCTTCAAGGACTCCTGGACGATACAGAAGATTTAGTTGAATCAGTTTCTGTCCTTAAATTTATTGTGAATGAGGGGCAAATGCCCATTAAGAATCCTCCAGATACTATTCACGAAGAAGAATTGGCTGAAGACCACGAAGCAGAAATCTTGAGCCAAAAAGATGAAACAAGCGACAATGAACAAGAACAAATAACAGAATCGGAAATTGAAGAAAAAGAAATTCTTAAAAATACTGAGCTATCAGAACCAAAGGAAGATGAAAAAAGCCCCCAGAAGGAGCAAATAGATCTGTTTACATCCGAAGAATCAACTTTGAATGAAAAAATTTCTCAGGAAGGCTTCAGTGTCGCAACTAAGCTGGAGAAACAAAAAATCTCTGACCTAATTGGAGCGATCGGTATTAATGAAAGATTTGCATTTATTAATGACCTTTTTGAAGGAAATGCCGATGACTTCAATGAAGCCCTTAAAAAACTTAATTCATTTGCTGAATACAAGGAAGCTTGCAGGTATCTTGATGCAGAGATCAGGCCAAAATATAATTGGGATGAAGAAAATCAAGTTGTTCTGGAATTTTTAGACCTGATCGAAAAGCGATATGTTGTTTGATCTGCATAAAAAAACAATTAAGCAGGCTATTGTTGGTTTTATTTTACTTCTTTCATCAAGTCAATTATTTGGGCAGGACATTTCATATGCCAAGGAAACAACGAACATTCTGGCTTCTGAACCATTCCAGGGAAGGGGCTATATTAACAAGGGAGATTCAATAGCAGCTTCGTGGATCAAAGATGAATTTGAAAGAATACGACTTAGTCCTTTTGAGAAATCATTCTTTCAACATTTCCAGTTTTCTGTAAATACTTTTCCAGGTGCCATGGAAGTCAGGATTGACAAAACTCCTCTATCGCCTGGGAAAGACTATATTGTCTCACCTAGCTCTAAAGGAATTTCGGGATCCTTCAACTTGTTTTGGCTTCAGGACCTTTTGAAGATGGAGAAGAACACACTGGAAAAACACATTGAGAAAAGCAATGATTCTACATTCATTGTAATCGATGAGAATGACCTCAAAAAAGGAGATCCTAATGCTTTTTTTAATGTCTGTTTGAAATCTTTCAAAGCGAAAGGAATTATTTTGATAAAAGACAAGCTTACCTGGGGCGTATCACAAACAAGTGAAGCCTTCTTAGTGTTAGAGGTCATGAAAAGCAGTATTCCCAAGAAACCAAAAACGATCCATTTAAACATTGAAAACGTTTGGGTGGATAATTATCGTTCACAAAACATAATTGCCCACACACAAGATGCTGACTCCTTTATTGTATTTACAGCGCATTACGATCACTTAGGGAAAATGGGGCATGAAACGATGTTTCCAGGGGCAAACGACAATGCCAGTGGGGTCTCAGTACTCCTTGACCTGGCAAATCATTATAATAATAAAACCGATAGCAGTAATTATTGTTTTGTCTTTATCGCATTTGCAGGAGAGGAGGCTGGTCTTATCGGTTCTGAATATTTTACGGAGCATCCTTTATTTTCCTTAAATAAAATTAAATTTCTTATTAATCTTGACTTAATGGGAAATGGAGAGGAGGGAATTACAGTGGTTAATGGCACGCTGCACAAAAAAGAGTTTGAAACACTCGTTGAAATAAATAACAAAAAGGGATATCTGACAAAGGTAAATATTAGGGGAAAGGCTAAAAATAGTGATCATTATTATTTCACAGAAAAAAAAGTTCCTGCATTTTTCATCTATACACTTGGCGAAAACAAAGCCTATCACGATATTTACGACATTCCAGAAACACTGCTGTTCCCTGAATACAATGACCTGTTTCACTTATTAACAGATTTTATAGCAACCTTTTAGATGATTATGGGCAAACTATTTATTGTACCGACACCAATCGGCAATCTGGAGGACATAACATTCAGAGCCGTACGGATTTTAAAGGAGGCAAGCTTCATACTGGCTGAAGATTCAAGGCAAACAAAGAAACTATTAGCTAAATATGAAATAGAAAAAAAGATTGTTCCTCATCATACCAGGAATGAGCATAAGACTTTGAAAAATATTCTGTTGCATTTAAAAGGAGGAGAGCAAATTGCCTTGGTTACGGATGCCGGCACTCCTGCTATCTCGGATCCAGGGTTTTTATTGGTCCGAGCATGTATCAATGAAAATATTGAAATTGAATGCCTTCCAGGACCAACGGCCTTTGTACCTGCCCTAGTAAACTCAGGCTTACCTTCGCATAATTTCTGTTTCGAAGGATTCCTGCCACACAAAAAAGGCAGGCAAAAACGGCTGAAAGAATTGACCCAGGAAAAACGGACAATGATCTTTTATGAATCTCCTTATCGATTACTAAAAACATTGAGCCAATTTGCTGAGTTTTATGGAGAGGAGCGCAACGTCTCTGTATCAAGGGAGCTTTCTAAAATTTATGAAGAAACCTATAGGGGGTCTCTTGCAGAGGTTATTAAGTATTTTAGCAGCAAGCCGGTGAAAGGTGAGCTTGTTATCATATTGGAAGGCCAGCAGAAATAATACCAACAAAGATAAATGACCGAAGATCGATGAAAGCAATAGTATTGGTAAAATATGGAACTGCAGAGAATGCTTTTAAAATTGAAGAAAGGGAAAAACCTGTAGCCAGTGATAATGAAGTTATCATAAAGGTTGAGGCTTTTGGACTCAACTATGCTGATGTTATGGCCAGAAATGGCTTATACAAAGACGCACCTCCCCTACCCTGTATCCTTGGCTACGAGGTGGCAGGAACCATAGATAGCATGGGGAAAGATGTTCTTGGCTATTCATTAGGTGATCGTGTAACAGGTTTTACTCGTTTTGGTGGTTATGCTGAATATACGGCAGCTGATTTAAGAGGCCTTATAAAAATCCCAGAAAGCATGACTGCTGCAGAATCTACCGCCTTAACCACTCAATACGGAACGGCTTATTACTGTGCCTATGAAATGGTCAACTTATTTGAAGGAGACCATGTATTAATCCATGCAGCTGCTGGGGGTGTAGGAACGGCTTTGATACAATTGGCAAGGCATAAAGGATGTGTCGTTTACGGAACAGCCGGTTCAGATGAGAAGCTTGAATATCTGAAAAACATGGGAGTAAACTTCCCCATTAATTACAGAAAAAAGAACTTTGAAAAAGAGATAAGGAGCTTACGTGGAGATCAGGGATTGGATGTAATCTTTGACCCAGTAGGGGGAACAAATTATAAAAAAGGAAGAAAAATATTGGCCCACGGTGGAAGGATCGTAAGCTATGGAGTATCAGAAAGGAGTGGGAAAAAGGCAGGTCTATTATCAGATCTTAACCTGGTCTTTAATTTTGGATTTTTACACCCCATCATGTTACTCATGAAATCTCAGGGTGCTATTGGGGTAAACATGCTAAGAATTGGCGACCACAAACCATTAACATTAAAACGTTGCCTGGAGGGAGTCGTTAATCTGGTGAAAGAAGGGGTACTTAAACCTCATATTGGTGGAGCTTTCAATGCGTCTGAGATTGCCAAAGCACACGACCTTTTAGAGAGCCGAAATTCCATTGGAAAAATCATTGTTGAATGGTAACCTGAAAATACACAAATCATGAAAAAGACTTTTATTATCTATTTTTCGCTCTTCTGCTATATTTCTACTGTTGCTCAAAAAGAGCCTGATTCAATAGATGCTCCAACAGAAGGCATTATTGTAAGCTACCATGAAAATGGAATGGTCAATATCGTCCAGAATTATAAGGGGGGGCTTAAAGATGGCCTTTACATGTCAATTAATAAAAACGGTTATGTTAAAATAGCCACTACCTATAAAGATGAAAAGCTTAATGGCCTTTACACAGTATATAAGCAGGGCGGCAAAATACTGGAACAAAAGAATTTTAATGTGGGTGTTTTAAATGGACCCAGTGTAAAGTATTACGAAAACGACAAGCTGCAAGAAGAAAGCACATACATTGATGATAAAAGAGATGGCGCAACAAAATGGTATTACCAGGACGGCAATGTTTCGGCAGACTTTACATACAAGCTGGGAAACCTGGAAGGTGTACAGAAAACCTATTATCTTAATAACATCATAAGGACAGAAACTACTTATGCAAACAATGTAAAAGAAGGACTTTCAACAAAATATTATGAAGAGGGTGGGATGAAAGCCCAGGGGCAGTACGTCAATGGAAAAAAAGATGGCAAATGGAGACTTTTTTCTCCTGAAGGGCAGGTGAAAAAAACCGAAAAGTACGCCAAAGGAAAGCTTATCAAATAAAATAACCTATAACCCCAGAGTCTTGTCAAACCTGGTTAAGCTCAGTATTTGTATTGCTTTTACAAGCATTATTTGGATCCTTCCGGTACCATCAGGGATACCCATAGTGGGTTGGCATGTCTTTGCTATATTCATTGGTGTGATTGCAAGTTTTATCATCCGCCCTTTCCAGATGGGCGTAATGGTTTTATTAGGGCTTGTCGCGTTAATCACATCAGGGACAATCTCTATCAAAGAGGGCTTATCAGGATATGGGGACAGTACGGTTTGGCTTGTTGTTGCAGCCTTCTTAATTGCCGGCTCGGTGATCAGGACCGGTTTGGGAAAAAGGATTGCTTTATTATTTGTAAGAACACTTGGTAAATCACCTTTAGGACTAGGCTACTCTATTTGTGGAGCAGAATTATTGTTGGGGCCTGTCGTACCCTCCAATACTGCCAGAGGAGGTGGTATTTTAGCACCCATAGTCCAATCAATCTCAACAGCACTGGATTCCCATCCAAAAGAAAACCCCGAAAAGGCAGGCAAATTCCTCACACTGGTGGGGGCGCATGCCAATTTAATTACAGCGGCCATGTTCTTAACAGGAATGGCGGCCAACCCCCTGGTTGCTGCCGCAGCCTCAGATGTTTTTAATGTTGACTTTAGCTGGGGAACCTGGGCCCTTGGCGCGATTGTGCCTGGCTTAATCGGATTGGCCTTGTTGCCATTGGTCATTTCATGGATTTCCAAACCCTCAATTAAAGACACCTCTGCTGCGCAAAAGGCTGCCGCAGAGGAGCTTGAAAACATGGGCGTATGGTCAAGAGGAGAAATAATTATGGGAATTGTTTTTGTTCTGTTACTGGCCCTCTGGATAACAAAACCCATTCACGG
>DTSC01000228.1:8578-10376 GCA_012965625.1 Flavobacteriales bacterium
TATGGGGGTATTGGCTCTATTACTAACCGGAACAGAGCAGTGGGATGATATTATTGGAAACAGAAAAGCCTGGGATACCTTGATCTGGCTCGGTGGACTGCTCACCATGGCCAATATGCTTAAAGCATACGGTTTTATTGGATGGTTTGCAGTAAATATTGGAGATCTTGTTATGGGATTAGAAGGGATGGCCTTACTAGTAATCATCGCTTTGATCTACTTCTATTCCATGTACCTGTTTTCTATGCTTACCGCTCATATTGCAGCAATGGTCGGCTTGTTCTTTGCACTCTTGTTAACAACAAATGTACCCCCATTGGTAACAATTGCGCTAATTGCGTATTTCTCCAACCTGTGTGCCTGCCTGACCTATTATTCCAGCGGTCCTGTTGTTATATATTTTGGCTCTGGATATGTGTCCTCTAAGAAATGGTTTTCAGCAGGTTTTATAATTTCAATTTTCCATTTGATAATATGGCTTGGCATAGGACTACCTTGGTGGAAGATAATTGGTTGGTGGTAGTCTTTCTTTATATAAATTTGTAATGTTCAATTCCCATATGATCATATGAAACGGATTATTTTACTCTTTGTGACTTTTTACCTTATTGGCTCGCCTTTAATTGCCCAGGATATTAGCCAGACCATAAGAGGCACCTTAAAAGACAAGGACTCACAAATGCCTTTGATTGGAGCTACTGTAGCAATTTACAAGGATTCCATTTTACAAACAGGGGGAACAGCTGATCTGAATGGAGATTTTCGGGTGGAGAATGTTCCTATCGGGAGGTATACTATTGTTGCTTCCTTCCTCGGTTATTCTCAGGTCGTGATGCCAGGAATTATCGTTAACTCGGGCAAGGAAGTGGTTCTGCCTTTGGAAATGGAAGAATCCGTAGTAAAAATGAAAGAGGTGCAAGTTACTGCCAGCCGGAATAAAGGGGAGGCCATGAATGAAATGGCTACTGTAAGCGCAAGAACATTTTCGGTAGAGGAAACGGAACGTTATGCAGGCAGCAGGGGTGATCCCGCAAGGATGGCTTCCAATTTTGCCGGAGTTCAGGGAGCTGATGATTCAAGGAATGATATTGTAATAAGGGGAAATTCTCCTCTGGGTGTTCTATATAGAGTAGAAGGCGTTGACATACCCAATCCCAATCACTTTGCCATTGCGGGTTCAAGTGGTGGCCCAGTTAGCATCTTGAACAATAAGGTTATGGGCAATTCAGACTTCTTTACCGGAGCCTTTCCGGCAGAATTCGGCAATAGTATTGCAGGCGTCTTTGACATCAACCTTAGAAATGGAAACAATGAAAAGTTTGAATACACAGGGCAATTTGGATTATTCGGCACTGAGATGACCGCTGAAGGGCCTATCAATAAGGAGAAACGATCCTCGTTTATAATGAATTACCGATACGCGACTTTGGTGTTTTTCTCATCCCTGGGAATCAATCTTGGAACCACCGCAACCCCCTATTATCAGGACGCTTCATTTAAATTTAATTTTCCCACAAAAAGTGGCGGGAACTTGTCATTCTTTGGAATAGGAGGAAAAAGTAGTGTTGATATACTCATAAGTAAACAAAAACCGGATGAAGTGGAGATCTATGGAGATACGGATCGAGATCAATTCTTTAGGTCACAGATGGGGATTGTAGGAATGAATTATACCAAATCACTGAATGAATCGACCTTTGCTAAAATAACGATTGCCACCAGCGGAGAAAGGCAGTTTACAAAGGATAGCCTCTTGTATAGAACCGCTGATTCCACCGGGGCATTGTTAATTGGTCCT
>DTSC01000229.1 GCA_012965625.1 Flavobacteriales bacterium
GACAGCATTCTTTTCTCCTCAAAAGTTAGTTCTCTTTTTGAAAGAAAACCTCTTCCCACCTGAGGGTAAATACCATCTATGATAACACTTTTCTCAATTATCAAAATATCATCACTTAAAATAACCGCTTTAACCTGCTTTAACTTATCTTTTATTAAATTATTCTGTATATTAACAAACAATATCCATGGAATAATTGGCAGCAAAAAAAATCCCACTATAATGAAAAAATTCTTCAACCCTAAACTTTCTTTATCTTGATTGCACCTGATTAAATAGTATAAAAAATACAATAAAGGTATAAACAACAGATTCCCCTTAACGAGCAAACCAATACCAAATGTCAATCCAAGTATAATTGCTGACTTTCTTGTTTTTCTCAATTCGCAATAAATACAGGAAGTAACCATTAGGAATAAGGTGAAAATCACTAATGATTCTGACATTATTTGTTCAGAAATCCTAAAATTTTGAATTAGGAATAAAGGGCTTGCTATCAAACCACTTAAAAAACCAATATTATTCCAAATTACATAACCCAACCACGGCAATAGGGAGGCAATAATGATTAACAACAATAGTTGTATGTACTTTGCAATTATTGGACTAATACCAAACACCCTATAAATAGAGCTGAGAAAAAGAGGGTATCCAAGGTTTCTGTGAACATCTACTATTCCAGTATATGTATTAAATATATTAAAATACCTTGGATTATAATTATCTGAAAATTTATATTCGTCAATAGGCTCAATCTTTCCTGAACGGTGAAAACCATGACCTTTAGCAAAATTCACAGCTATAGATTGATATGACCATGTATCACTCGCTAATAACGCCCTATCTGTAAATTCTACAATTTGGGAAAATATAGCAACATAAGCTACAATCAAGCACAATGTGATTGAAACCTGAAACTTGCTCAGTTTTAATAGGAAATTGACTTTGTCTAATCGCAAAATTATTTTTTATAACTTTACAAAAATTGATTGAAATTTTGAATTTTGAATTTAATCTTCATAAAGATCTTGTTTACCAACAAATCTAATCAAGGATTAAGACGGAAAAAATTAAAAATGAATTTATTAACTTAGAGAATGTATCCAAAAAAAAAAAATTACGTTAACATTCAATCTTTCAGCAATATATCTTATGTGCAATTTAGTAGTCGGATTTCATCAATTTTTTAATAACCTAATTAGTAATTAAGGAACAATTTATGTGCTTAGTGACATTTTCCTGGGAAAAGCCAGATTCAGTAAAAAAGGTTGAAAAATTTGAATTGACACAAAAAGTCACATGGGCCCATCTTGAGTTGACTGATGTTTGTAATTTGCGTTGCGAATGGTGCTATGCTGGAGTTGAGCACGGAAATAAAGCTTTTATGAGTCTGGATGGTATTGAGAAGGCTCTAATAATTTTGGCAAGATCTGGAGTGAAGCAAGTTACTTATGCTGGTGGAGAACCTTTAATTCATCCAAATATTAAGGAAGCTGTAGCGCTAGCACATAATTTAGGAATGGTTGTTCATATAAATAGTAATGGCACATTTCTTACACCTGAATTAGCTGTGGAACTAAAAAAATGCGGCTTATCTCAAATTCAAATCAACCTAATCGCTTTAGATGAAGACTTGCCAAAGAAAATCCTTAACGGTGAAAATGCTTCAGAAAAAGTAATAAATGCTCTAAAAAACGCAAAAGCAGCAGACTTAATAACTGTTGCCCAAACAGTCCTTACTACCGAAAATGAAGACTCTATCCTGGAAATTATACGATATTTCCGAGAGAACTTTAAAATTGACCGTGTAAGGGTTTGGGACACAACTCCATCTGGAGCGGCAATTGGAAAAAGAGAACTCTATCCATTAAATTACCCAAAAACACTTGAAAAAATCACAGAATATACGGCTAGTCTTGGAGCCACCCATGTTTTGTCATACGAACCCTTTTTCCCTTTACAATATGAATCTCCAATTGCGGTAACTCATGTTCCATGTCCAAGCGGTGAAGCTATGCTGATTCATGTATTTGTTGATTTCAAGGTCTATTTCTGCTGTACAATGAGAGGTGCCTATTTATATGATCTTTTTGATTATGAAAACATCTCAGAGCTTCACAAAGAAAAGGTTATGGAATATAAAACGAAATTCTATGGCGATTCCGCTTGTAATTCTTGTAAGTTTTCCGGATCATGTGAAAAGGGCTGCCCAACAAGAGCAAGCATAGAACCCAATAGAATAGATTATCAATGTCCTACACCAGTAACAGCTACAAAAGAGGCTTCTCTAATTCAGTAATTCACTCCCGTTTTTGCGACCTTTCATCTTCCTTTTCATAATGCTTGTATGCTATTATTGCTGTGTCATTCACGAGGTCAATATTAAGGTATTCATTTAATTGCCCAATTTCAGCAACCCCAATTTTGTATCTCATTTTGACCATTTTCTTTTGATCTATAAAATATCCTTCCTCAATACTACTTGGCTGACCAATAAACTTAATTATTTCATTTCTTGGCTTTCCATGAAAAATTTTACTTCTCACAATGTCATCAATCATCTCTGATCTTTTATCCGGATGATCTTTCCAGCGGTTTGTCGTAAATCTTTCGGAGATACGTATTGCCCGATTCACCCCAACACTTATAATAATCAATATTGTTGCTAAAATAATTATGCGTTTTTCCTTTCTCATCTCTGTTCCAAAACCAAATATAATTGAATTAAATTTGTATCATTCTTTTTGTCAAAACAAATATTAAGATGAGTGTTCCCTTTTTTGGTATTGATAGATTTTACAAGAATCATTCAGGAAAAATCTTAAATGTTCTTAACACTGTTTATACTAAGGGTCGTTTAATGATGGGACCAGAAATTGAAACTTTTGAAAAAAGGATTAGTCAATTTTGTAATAGAAAATATGGAGTCGCTGTTGGTAGCTGTACGGATGCGCTTTTCTTTGCTTTAAAAGCAAGTGGAATTCAAGCTAATGATGAGGTATTTGTTACTTCTTTTTCCTTTCATGCCTCTGGTACTGCAATATTAAGAGCTAGTGCTATTCCGGTCTTTGTTGATATTGACCCCAATACACTTATGATGGACTTAAATGACCTGAGAAAGAAGATTACCGCTAAAAGCAAAGCAATTATAGCAGTGCATTTATTTGGGGAAATGATGGATGTAGATGAATTAGAGAAAACTGCATCTAAATACAATTTAATTGTAATTGAAGATGCGGCTCAGACTCTTGGAAGTGAATGGAATGGCAAAAAGGCCGGCTCAATTGGAACATGTAGCTGTATTAGCTTTGACCCAACTAAAATTATTGGAGCATTTGGAAATGGTGGCATTTTGCTCACTGACAATTCAGAAATCTGTAATACTGTTTCAGCTTTAAGAAATCATGGAAACCATTTAGCTTCAGGGAATTTAGAAAAGCTTGGATATAATAGCAAAATGAGTGAAGCACAAGCTGCCTTGATAGTTTATCAATTAAACTTACTCCCAAAACTGATTTCGAAAAGAGAAAAAATCGCACTCTTGTATAACGAAAATCTTAAAGATATTGATCAAATTTCAAACCTTCAACATTGCGATCATGGCATTAGTAATTTTCACAAATATGTTATAAAAGTTGAACGAAGAGATGTCCTTCAAACGCATCTAAAGGAAAGAGGAATTCAAACTAAAATTCACTATCCATACCTAATCCCTGAATTGAAAATATTTAGATTAACAGATAATAAGATCGCTTCATTCACCTATGCACAAAAAGCAAAATCAGAGGTGTTATCTTTACCCATTTATCCGGAATTGACTCAAAATGAGGTAATGGAAGTTTGCAAAGCAATTAAGGAGTTTTTCAAAAACTGATTTTTTTTCTATCCAATTCAATTATTTGATTTTTATTTTCAGCAATTAAAATAAACCTATTAACTGGAATATCTTGAAAGGTTTGTTTAATTCCGGAAGCAGGCCAAAAAACAACTATTTCAATTACTTTTTCCGCTTTTCCCAATCCAATTTCAACTTGCATACTAGAGCACCCAAACGACCCCCCTGTAGTAACCGTCCGGTGAATTTCTCTAATTCCCTCTTCTCCTTGCAAAATTAATTTTATACGAGTTCCAAGTGCGGGTTTATTAGACTGATCTCCTACAAGTTTAATTGTAAGCCAGTTGTTTTTATGACCTGGGTTTTCAAACAGGGCATTTTGAAATACATCTCCGCTATAAGCGCCACCAAGTACGGCATAGACATCCTGATCCCCATCATTATCTAAGTCACTAAAGGCAATGCCATGCCCTTTTTGTAAATGCCCAAATCCTCCTGAAGTAGTTATGTCCTGAAACATATTCCCACCATCATTTCTAAACATCCGATTAGGGAATATCGACTTAAAATCTGGAGCTCCTGTTCCCACATAAAAATCAAGGTATCCATCATTATCTAGATCGCCAAAATTACAACCCATAGCATAAAGCACCCGGTTAAGTCCCACCTGACCTACAACATTTGTGAAGGTGCCATCTCCATTATTCCTATATAAATAAGAATACGCAGCTTGTTTAATTGGCAACCCTAGATACTCTCTGACAATATCTTCAGGAGAGCCTTTGTAATCATACGTAGCCACAAAAAGATCTTCCCATCCATCATTATTATAATCCCAAAACCATGATGGAAAACTAAAATTCGGTTGAACAACTCCCGCATTTAAAGTTATATCGATAAAGGCACATTCGAAATCATTCCTGAGACCGCTATTTTTAAAGAGGATATTCTGTCCACCAAATATAGAAATGTAAATGTCTGGAAATCCATCATTGTTTACATCTGCACTTGTTACACTTTTTACAAAACCAACAATATCAACACCTATTTTTTGAGCGATATTGATAAACGTTCCGTCTTTTTGGTTAATGTATAATTCACATGGATAAGATTTCTCATCATCAGGCTTGGTTTCATTTCCAATAAACAAATCAAGCCATCCATCAAGATTAAAATCAGCCCAAACTGCAGTTTGAGTGGGTTTAAATGATAACAGCCCAGATTTTTCAGTAACATCTGTAAAGGTTCCATTTCCATTATTTCGAAGAAGTGAATTGGGATGCTCCCCAGTTTCATTTTGAAACCAACCGCCCCTTAAAACAAGCAAATCTAACCATCCATCATTATCAAAATCAGCATGAAGAATGTTTAATCCTCCCAACTGCATACCTAATCCCGCTTGATGGCTAATATCTTTAAAAGAACCATTTCCCTCATTATGAAAATACTTCAACGGGTCTTTAATCTCCATACTGGAAACAATAACATCAAGAAAACCATCATTGTCAAAATCATCGACACAACAACCACCCGCCAATCCCCTTGTTCCTATAAGCAATTGATTTCCAATGTTTTTAAATTTTCCGATGTTCGTGTCAGATTTAAACGCATTTGGCCTAAGAAGAAAGTCCGCTGGAACTGAATCTGGATATTGCCCTAAAGCCATATAGGCAACATTAAGTAGCCAAAGAGAAATAAAATCATTCTTGTCTTCTTTAAGTAATTCCAAATAATGAACCAGCGCCTCCTGAGTTGATTCAGTCACGGAATAAATTGCATCTCCCCTTAAAGGAAAAATACAAGATGCTCCATTGTGTAGTCTAATACAATTGTCCTGTTCACCTTTTCTAAGATAACATATTGATTGGAGTGTCTTGATCTGACGAGAAAATTCTAAACTAATCTTAAACTCATGGTGATTGATTTTTTCTAAAAGCACTTCAATTAGTTCAATAGCTTTCTCTGGTTTTCCCGAATTTAGAAATTCAAGGGCTGTATTAAAATATAGTTCAGAACTAGGATTTTGAATTAACCTGGATAAAAAATAATCAGATCTAAAATGACTTAAGTATTTGTTTTCTATAAAACTAGAATCAATCGCAATTAAAGAAAGCGTCTCCACCACACTGCTATTTTTTTCTTCCTTAATAACATTATCTCTTATACCACAGGCAACAACACAGGTGTACACAACTAATAATAGCTTCAGACTTGGTTTAAGTTTATAAAGGGCCATTAGAACAAAAAAATTAATTTACAATATAAAACCAAAAATATGAATTCTGAAATTAGCACTATTATTACATTTGCATGAAAGCTGGAATTTAGTTTGTTTTACGCTATTAACCAGACTTTAATGAATTTCTTGGTAGATGAAAAAGTATCCCTCAATCACAAAAGAAGTCTGGATATTATCATTCGTGCTATTAATAACTATTATCTTTTTTTGGTCTGGATCACGCTATCCTCAATTAAATGAAAAAGGATCTGGGGCTGGCCAAGAAATGCTTTCCGACAAACTGACAGACAGGCCTGTTTTTATAATAGAAAATGAATCCCCGTTATGGAAAAGGGTTGTGCTCTCAACTGCTAATTGGCTGGAGACTAACAAACTAGGAATGGCATTTGGTTTAATACTAGCTGCTATCTGTCTGTCTTTATTGAATTATATTAAAATGCCTAAATTCAATAACCCATTTCTCAATACCGTTTGTGGCACATTTACTGGCGCCCCACTTGGCATTTGTGTAAACTGTGCCGCACCTGTTGCAAAAGGCCTTTTTAAAGGTGGTGTAAATGGCACCTTTGCACTTGCAATGATGTTTAGTTCTCCTAAATTTAATGTGGTGATTTTTACTATGGTAATTTCATTATTTCCATTCTATTTAGTCATAATAAAATACCTTTTCACGTTGATATTTATATTTATCTTTCTTCCACTTTTAGTTAGACAGACCCTTCCTGATAAAAAAGCAACTAAACATTTTGAAGATAAAGAAGATGAAAAGAAAAAAGACAATTCAAACTGGGGTAAAGCAGGTGCAAATGTTTTAATGGTTTTATGGATTAACCTAGTATATATTATCAAAAAGGTAGTGCCATTTATGATACTTGCAGGAATCCTTGGGGCACTTGTTTCGCAACTAACTTCCATAACCCCTTTTATTGGGGGAGAGATGACATTATGGAAAGTCACTCTTTTAAGTGCAATTACATTATTTCTACCAATGCCAATTGGTGTAGATATTTTATTAGCCGAATTATTATCTTCCAGTGGAGTCTTAACAGGTTATGTATCTATTAGTTTATTTTCCCTAGGTATATTTAGTGTTTATTCCTTTCTTATTGTATGGAATTACTTTTCAAAAAAACTTGCATTGTTAATTACCATCTCATTATTTTTATTGAGTATTTTGTCTGGTTACACAGCTGACTATTTCTTCCAAAAACAAAATCATGATGCAATAAAATACTATAAAACAGCACTGCATTCCATTGTAAAAAAGAAGTTCCCTTCAGCAAAACAGAAAACCCCAATAATAAAGTCTAACCAATCTATTCCAAAATCAGATAGGTATTCACATAATAACCTTACCATCCATCAATACAAACACAACTCTAGATCAAAAGAAAAAAACTCCATAAAACTTTTTTCAAAATATCATGGTTCATCATTTGGCATTAAAGAAGAATTTATTTGTCCTGATGAATTATGGGAACCTTTTTTCTACGGACGCGGAATGGCAAGCGGTGACTTTAATAATGATGGTTGGACCGACATAATATTAGGGAGAAGAAAAGGAGTTTCATTTTATACAGGCAACACAAAGGGCTTTACAGCTTTCAATATTGATTTAGGTTTTATTGATTCGCTAGATATTCTTGTCACAACCCTTGTCGATGTAGATAATAATGGGTTTTTGGATCTATTCATAAGCACCTATGATACAGGGAATTACTTTATTCTTAACGATAATGGAAATTTCCAAAATGCAAGAATAATTGATGTTCCAAAACATGAAAATGCAATTACAATGGCGATTTCTTTCACAGATCTTAATAATGACTCCTGGATTGATTTTTATCTGGGAAATTGGGGGTTTGGTTCATACACTAGATATAAAAATCCTAATAGATATACTGCCAACTCTCTCGTTTATAATAATAATTTGAATTTTGAATCAGTCCAGATTGAGAAAGGATCAGCAGAAACATTAACAGTGCTTTTTTCAGATTTTAACAATGACAATAAAATGGATTTACTAATCGGTAATGATTTTAAACCAGCAGATGAATATTTTATAGGAACTGAAGATGGCTTGAAAAGAACCTTCCTTAAGGATAGTATGTTTCGGGTAAGCCCCTATTACACTATGAGCATTACTACAGCTGATGTAAACAATGATTTACTTTTGGATACCTACACGGCAGGGTTGAATTTTAATGGCCCTGAGATTATTTCTAAAGAAATTGAATATGATGACAATACTTATTTACAGACTTTCTGTTCTGGATATGAAAATAAAGAGAAATACAACCAATGCATCGAAATTATGAATTTACGTACTATTATTCCTAGAAGAGATCCCGTTTTGGTTAAATTAGAAAACTGTGACCTTTTAAAAAAGAACCCAGATTTATTTAGACAATCATTGGCAATGAGTATGGTTTTTGAAGCGATTAAACAAAATAATGAAACATTGTGTAGTATGATCGAAAAAGAACAATCTACACAAAAGAAATTATGCGAAAATTATTTTAAATACATTGAAAATTCATCGGCTAATATTATTCTTGACGAAGGAGCAATTACACAATTAAAAGGACAAAATGCACTTCATATTGGAAAAACAGACCAGCTACTTACTAAGATAAACTTAAAGAATAGTATTAATAATACTGGATGGACATGGAACACACGTTTTCTTGACTTTGACAATGATCAATGGCAAGATCTTTTTGTAGTAAATGGATGTTGGTGGGACAAAAAAATTTATAACCCCAATTTATATTTTAAAAATGAGAAGGGAGTATTTTTTGGACATTCAGAGCTTGATGTAGGATTAGACGATGTGGGCATTACACATTCTTTTTTATCTATAGACATTGACTACGATGGTGATCTAGATATCATTACCAGATCAGCTGTTGGTCAAGTTTATGTTTATAAAAACAATGAAAATATAAATCATGCCATTAACATTAATTTAATCGACAATACAGGAAATCGAAATGCTATAGGTGCAAAAATATATATTGAATACGGAGACGGAAAGAAACAAATCCGAGAGCTAACCCTGGGAGGAGGGTTTATGAGTTACCAGATACCATCAGCTCATTTTGGTTTGCAAAAATACAAGAACATACAAAAATTAAAAATCCGCTGGCCAGACGGTATTGAAACCGTTATTGATTCAACATTAAATGCAAATTACACCTATGTAATTGAACGCATGACTAAGTAATTAAATAACTTAGTATATAATCGATATATTTGAACATATAATTATAGCAAATGATAATTGCAGGGTACGGAGGATTGGGCATTGAAATCTATGGTTTAATGATTAATGACAAATTGGACGAACCATTCTTATTTTATGACGAAAATCCCAATAAGTCTATTAAGAATAAACAAGAAGTGTGTGTCACATCTTCTCTAAAAAAAGTGAAATGCTTTTTCACCAAAAACTCCAACTATTTTATTGTTGGAATTGGGCATCCTCGTTTAAGAAGAAAACTTACAAAAACATTAGAAAAAATTGGGGGAGTACCATTTAACTATATTGCACCTACAGCATCAATTTTGCCAAATAATGCGAACTATCTCGGACTTGTAGCCCAACCTGGTTCAGGAATTTCACACAGCACGGAAATTGGGAAGTCGTGCAGTCTTCATATTAATTCAATAATCGGACATGATGTTAAAATTGGCTCATATGTAACTATAGGACCTAATTCAAGTATTATAGGGCCAACTGAAGTTGGAGATTATTGTTTAATTGGGAGCAATTCAATTATTCTGCCAAATATTAAAATTGGGAAAAATGTTATAGTCGGTGCTGGATCTGTTGTTGACAGAAACCTTAAAGACAATGAAATATTTATCGGGAAAAGGATAAAATGAATCTTAAACTTGAAAATAATATTATCAGGTGTTTACCCTACAAAAAACCATTCATTTTTGTAAATGGTTTAGAGGGAGTTAATTCAAATAGTATTGAAGGTTACTGTATTTTCAATAAAGAGAACCCAATGTTGCAAGGACATTTTAAAGACAACCCTGTTGTTCCTGGAGTTCTTCTGCTTGAAGCAATGGGGCAAATTGGAATAGTTTGTCATTTTATATACTTGAG
Source organism: Flavobacteriales bacterium (assembly GCA_012965625.1). Classification (GTDB taxonomy): domain Bacteria; phylum Bacteroidota; class Bacteroidia; order NORP154; family NORP154; genus UWMA-0041. The sequence goes on from DTSC01000229.1 coordinate 10,192, forward strand.
CGAAATTTATAAAATAAATAAGTTGTTTTATCCAATTATCGCGAACATTGAAATGGATTTTTTAAAGACTGCAAATATCCCGTTCCCCGCGCCAAAGGCGCAAATATCCTGTGCCCCGCGCCAAAGCCTGCAAATATCCCGTGTCCCCCGGCAAAGGCGCAAATATCCTGTGCCCCGCGCCAAA
>DTSC01000230.1:0-1868 GCA_012965625.1 Flavobacteriales bacterium
AACGATCTTAGTCCTTGCGGAAGCTTCACCTTAGATTTAGCTGAGGAAAGTGGAATTGGGTCAAGCATCACCATCTTCCCAAACCCTGCAAAGGACATGCTAACCATTAAGTCAGTAAAATCCTTAAAAAATGTGCAGTATGGCATTTATGACCTGTTGGGAAAAACTATAAAGAAAGGTTATTTGCCACTTTCCGGAAAGTTGGATATTTACGAGATCCCTAAAGGAATTTTTATTCTTAAAGTCGAGGACTTAAAGCATTCATATCATCAGAAGTTTATAAAGATGTAGTATGCCTTAGGCATTCATCAATTCTTCGATCTCCTCTGCCTCAATAGGTATATTGGCCATAAGGTCTTTAGGCCCATTGGGTGTAATGAGGATGTCATTTTCCAATCGCACACCCAAATTCTCCTCACGAATATAAATACCCGGTTCACAGGTAAATACCATGCCTTCCTCCATTGGGCAGTTCCAATGCCCCACATCATGCACATCCAAACCAAGATAATGGGAAGTGCCATGCATAAAATATTGCTTATATAATGGATTTTTGGGATCCTGGTTTTTTACATCTGTCCTGTCCAGCAAACCCAATCCAATGAGTTCACTTTCCATCATTTTGCCTACCTCTTCGTGAAACATCAGGCCCGGTGGACAGTCAGCTGGGTCACGATAATTATCCAATATAGTTCCCGGAACCAATAATTCGCTTGCCTGCCTGAAAATCCGCAACACTGCATCATAAATGTCCCTTTGCCTTTTTGTAAAGCGCCCGTTAACCGGAATGGTACGCGTCATATCTGAAGCATAATTCGCATATTCCGCACCGAAGTCCATCAATAACATATCCCCGTCTTTACAAGGTTTGTCGTTGGCTATATAATGCAGCACACAGGCATTGAATCCTGATGCTATAATGGGCTCATAGGCATGGCCCCTGGACCGGTTCTTTAAAAACAAGCCGGTTATCTCTCCTTCAAGCTCATACTCCATAATGCCCGGCTTGCATATTTCAAGCACCTTTTTAAAACCCTTCTCCGTAATGTCGCAAGCCGTTTGAAGCTGCTCTATTTCAGTTTTACACTTGATGGCCCTGAGCTTGTGCATGGATGGGGCAGCATTCTCATAAGTGTGAGCACTATAAGTTTTTTTACACCATGTCGCAAACCTGGCATCTCTTGTTTCAACTTCCACCGTTGCCCTAGCATGTATATTGCTGTTAAGGTAAACCGTATCAGTTTCTTCCATGAGTTGAGCAAACACTTTTTCAAAATCCTGCAGCCAATAAACGGTTTCAACTCCAGAAACCTCAAAAGCCTTTTCCTTGGTAAGCTTTTCTCCCTCCCAGATAGCTATAAGTTCGCTGGTTTCCTTAAGAAAAAGGATCTCCCGATGTTTTTCCTCTTTTGCTTCGGAAAAAATTACCAGGATGCTCTCCTCCTGGTCAACACCAGAAAGATAGAAGAGGTCATTGTTCTGCCGAAAGGGTAAGGTTCCATCAGCATTGGTAGGCATGATGTCATTAGAATTAAATAGTGCCAGGGAATTGGGTTTTAAATGCTTGATAAACCGCTTTCGGTTTTCGACAAACAATTGGGCGTCTATGGGAAGATATTTCATGACCGTATTAAGGGTTAATTTGAAAGCTAACGGAACAGCAATTTAAACAAGCAAAGAAAAACTCCAAGGGATATAAGGGCAACTATTCTTGGATTATCCTTTTTTTCTTCTTGCCAAAAAGTTTTCTGATCAGCATGGCAATAGGATCATAATAACGGTCAACGACCCTTTCCTTCAAAGGTATTATACCATTGTCGGTGATATTGATATGCTCGGGACATACGTCAGTGCAGCATCGTGTAATG
>DTSC01000230.1:1881-2871 GCA_012965625.1 Flavobacteriales bacterium
TCCTGTCAACAGTATCCAGAGGATGCATATCCAGACTTGCCAGCCTTATCATGAATCGGGGACCTACAAATTTATCTTTACTTTCATGGTCCCTCAAGACATGACAAACATCCTGGCAAAGGTAACATTCAATGCATTTTCTAAATTCCTGCACCCTATCAACATCTTCCTGCATCATGTGGTAGTTGCCCTTTTCATCCTTGGTGGAAGGGTCTGGTGTAAATGGAGTTATCCGCTTGTTTTGTTCATAATTCCATGATACATCATTAACCAAGTCCTTAATAACAGGAAAGGTCTTTACAGGCATGACGTGAATGGTCTCATCCTCATTGTATTCATTCATCCGCGTCATACAGGCTAATTTGGGTTTGCCATTTATCTCCATACTGCAGGACCCACATTTTCCAGCTTTGCAATTCCATCGAATAGCCAAATCGTTTGCACTTTCCGTCTGTATGCGATGAATCACGTCCAAAACAACCATTCCTTCTTCAACATCTGCCTGGTACTCAACCATTTCACCACTGGAATTGTCGCCACGATATATCTTAAATGTTCTTTTACCCATGTTTATTCTATATTAAGAGGTCGTTTCCATCTCTTTTAATACTTCTTCCTCTAGGTCTTCCAGCTCCGCTTTTGCGATTCTATACAATTCACTATCTGGCTCAGACCTGGTAATCTTTTCAACCACCATATTACCATCTTCCCCTTTTTTAATCACCACATTAATACCCAGCCATTCATCTCGTTCACCTTCATAATCCAATCTGGTATGGGCCCCCCTGCTTTCTTGCCTTAAATGAGCCGCTCGAGCTACTGCCTCCGCAGTGATCAACAAATTACGCATTCCCAATGCTTCGTGCCAACCAGGGTTAAACTGACTTGCTCCCTGCGCCTTAATAGATTTGTATTTTTCTTTGATCTGCTCAACATCTTCAATTCCCTTTTGTAATTCATCTTCTGTTCTTACAATACCCACATTGTCTT